>NZ_QUKZ01000008.1:0-177678 GCF_003481355.1 Dorea sp. OM07-5
CTCATGTCGTTTGTCAACAACTTTTTTATTTTTCTTTGTTGCCTTCCGTGTGACATTTACGCTTCTCAGGTGTGTCTCACGCGACAGCTATAATAGATTATCATAATTCCAACTCTTTGTCAATAATTATTTTAATCTTTTTTGCAACTCATTTCTGAGTTATCCTGCTCTCTTGCGACAGCTTATCTATATTATCACATTCAGATCTTATTGTCAATAAATTTTTCATTATTTTCAGAAATTTCTGCATCTCATTTGAACCGTATGCAAAACCGGCAGGATGCGACAGAAAACTACTCATGAGTGCCCTGTCTACCGGAAGTTCATTGCAAGTTTTAATAACGGATTATAATCATATATTATTTTCAATATTGCATTGCTTTGTATCGTCTGATACATTTCTCTTCCAACAGAAGTTACATACATTAATGTAACTATAATAAACAGGAACCATATAATGATCAGTGCAATCAAAAGCCCCACTACTCCTCCACCAAGCCGGTTAAAGAAGCCAAGCACAGGAAGGTTTGCTACTATATCTAATGCAAATACAACTGCCCGCACAAGAATTGTAACCAGCAGGAATGTACAAAGAAACGCTACCATGTGTATAATGAGCTGTGCAAGGAATTCGCCAACATATTCTGCGAAGGTTTTTACCCCCAGGTCTTTATATACACTATCATTATTATTGTCATTTAACATCGTTTTAAACACTTGCGGCAATTTTGCCATTTCAATCGCTTTATTTTGCAGGTCTTTTGGAATATCTGCGTTTTTAATCGCTTCTTCCACAGAAGAACTGTCCTTTTGGTTAAGTCCATCCAGAACACTGGAAGAAATTCCGTATTTTTTCAAATCTTCACTCGTAATCTTTCCATTTACAATATCATCTATTGTAACACCGTGCTGTTTCAGCATTTCTTCAGTAATCCCTGCCGCCTTCAATACTTTCCTGACATTCTCAGCTGTCATGCCGGAATTATCTCCTTCAGAATCACCGGTTACAGCTGAAGTTGCCGCTCCTGCCATTGCTTTTACTACCTGGCTCTTGATCATCTCGTCTGCCGGTGTCAGTTCTGCGATCTTATCTGCTACAAACGGAGTCGCGATCACTACAACGATAAGCGTAAAAACGGTTGCTGCCAGCGACACTGCTATTTTCACCGCACCTTTATATATACCAACTACAAATCCAATCAGAAAGATTGCTCCTATTGCCATTACCATCCAGTCCATATACTCTCCTTATCTGACAAGTCGTATGTTGTCCATTCCATTTACATCCAGCACAATATATTTATTTACCCCAAATACAGGAACAATTTCCAATATACTATCATCCATCGTGCCTTCAAATTTATGTATTCCATTTTTTAAATAAATACTGCATTTTTTGCCATCGAAAAGAATCACCTGATTTCCGCAGATTCTGATGTTCCGGTAATTTTCTTTTATTTCTTTGGAAAGCACTTTTTTACCGGAAGTGTTGTACAAGCGAAGCTCGTATCCATCTTTTCCTGTGTTTTTAAGCAGCATACCAACATATTTTTCATTATGGGAGATGCTCTGGATCTGTTTATTGATCGTTACGGTTGTAACTTCTTTTGGTGTCTCTTTGCCATCAAAAAATGTCAGACAGTTGTCACCTGCAACAGCGGATACATTGCCTTTCATATAAAATCCATCAGCCAACACGCTGTCCTTATATTCTTTTTTCGCAACTTCGTGATCTTTTACATTTTCTCCTGCCGTTCCAAAATTGTAGTATGCTACTTTGGAAATAAGTTTTCCTCCCTGTACCTGCATATAAACTGCCTGCATGACTTCTCCATCCTCTGACATGGAAACATCCAGCGGATAGCCGGTTCCGCCAAGTGATGCCTGATGTTCTACAAGCAGATTACCGGCAGTATCATAGCAGACAATCTCCGGAGCGGATTCATTCTTTACAATTGCGCTTACGATTCCCTGCCCTGATACGGCGATCTTTTCAATAGGAAGGGTCGTGTGCACTTCTCCTTTTTCGCCATTTTTATCAAATATAAAAATATCATTTCCACCTTCATCCGCAATTGCGGCACAGTCTCCCATGACTTTTACGATCGGTGTCTTTAACTGGCAGGACTGGTTCCACTGCTCTTCCCCTTTTTCATTTACATAGGCTACACCGTCACGGCTGTATTTTAATACCCCTTTCGCAAATGTTTTATAACTGCTGTTCGCTGCTCCGCTGAGCGCATAAGTTTCAGATACGCGGACAGAAGTGTATGTTCTAAAATAAATAATCCCGAAAATCACCAGCACCAAAAGTAGCAGTCCTCCCGCGAACAGAAGTGTACTCTTTTTCCACACTCTTTTGCGCTTTACATTCGGGATTCTCGGATCTGGAGAATGGTTCTCATCTACAACCCGGAATTTTCTATTTTTACTTTGCACGTTTTTATCCCCTTTGTTTTGATTTTGTGACCAGTATAGCACATCCCAGAAACAGACGCAAAGCCAAAACTTGTCACTTCACAGTTCCGGCTTTGCTTTTCTTATTTAAAATATTATGGAAGCAAAAGTTTTTGTCCTATATAAATCAGATTTCCGTCTGTCAGACCATTCATCTTACAGATGGCTTCTACATGATTTGCTGTTCCATACAGTTTCAGGCTGATCTTGTCCAGTGTATCGCCGCGCTGTACAGTATAATAATCTTCCTGCGCCTGTTTTCCTGTGGCTGTTGACTGTTCTGTCTTCTGCTGTTCATTTTCTGTTTTTTTTCGATTTTCGGTTCCCTTACTATCCGCTTTATTATCCACGGTTTTTTCTTCCGTTTTATTTTTCTGATTTTGTTTATCTTCTTTATTATTTTCAGCTTCTTTTACAGTTCCATTTGTCTCTTCGGTTTTGCCGATCGACATGGACAGCATGTCCAGGGATTTCTGTACCGAGCGCATCTTGTCCACATTATTCATGGTTGAGATTCCGATTGCAAGCACAACAACTACCAGAGATACACTCATCGCATAGCTAAATCTGGATGACTGCCTCTGTTCCCGATAATTCTTTTTGTTTCTTACTGTACTACGAAAATTCTTTGCAGCTCGATCCTCAACCAGCTCACTGGGTGTCACGCCGTTTTCTTTTCTCGTCCGGATCATATAACTTTGCATCGTCGGATTTCTTTCATAATAAATATAATGTCCGCCCATCTGCATCAGCTCACCATATTTGCACGCATAAAAAATTTCATCCGTTTCCAGTGCATCACGCCATACGAAAACGGTATTTTCCTTTTCAAATAATTTCTTATGGAGCTCTCCCACCCCCTGATTCAGTCCCATCGGATGACCAGTCTCGATCATACACCAGCCGACTGCTTCCTGTTCGGGGAAATGCGTCTCCCGCTCCTCCTGCGTCCGTTTCCATATCTCTTCATCCATCCGAATCTCTGTCCCTGCAACTTCGACCGCTTCAATCTGCAGCGCTCCTGATATGTATACAACTGCCTGTCCTTCCTGCTCCACAATCTCCCCTGTGAGCAGAGCTGCTATCGGCGAATCAATTGCTTTCATCCGCAATTGATTCAGATACGTATCTACATAGTCCTCCATGTAGATTTTTGGTTCGTCACTGACGTTCCCGATTTGCCTTACATTTTTTGGAAATTGTCTTTCCATATACTCCTCACCTCATTTATGAAATTTTTGTATATGGTAGCACGGGATTTTTGCAGATTTTAGCATACGATGGGGATAAAGTGGATAAAGTTTTCGACAGGATGTGAATAAATGTAAAAAGGGGACGGGGATTTTCTAGAAAATCCCCGTCCCCTTTTAGGTCATATTTTTTCTTATACAAATGCTTTTACTTTTTCGTAAATGCTGTCTGCATCCAGTCCGTATTTCTTAATCAGTTCTACAGCCGGTCCAGACTCTCCATATGTATCATTTACACCAATCTTCAGAACTTTTGCAGGTGCTTTCTCAGCAACAACGTCGCATACTGCACTTCCGAGTCCTCCGATAACAGAGTGCTCTTCTGCTGTTACGATCTTGCCCGTCTTAGCTGCTGCTTTGATAACTGCTTTTTCGTCTAACGGTTTGATCGTGTGCATGTTGATTACTTCTGCACTGATTCCGTCTGCTGCAAGCTTCTCTGCTGCTACAAGTGACTCAGAAACAGTCAGTCCTGATGCGATAATTGTAACATCAGTTCCTTCTCTTAATGTTACAGCTTTTCCAAGCTCGAATTTGTAATCCGGATTGTCATTGATTACCGGAACAGCAAGTCTTCCGAAACGAAGATAAACAGGTCCTACATGTTCGTAAGCTGCTTCTACTGCTGCTTTTGCTTCAACATCATCAGCTGGGTTGATAACAACCATTCCCGGAATTGTTCTCATCAGAGCAATATCTTCGTTACACTGATGTGTTGCTCCGTCTTCTCCTACAGAAATACCTGCATGAGTTGCTCCGATCTTAACATTTAACTTCGGATATCCGACCGAATTACGAACCTGCTCAAATGCACGTCCTGCTGCGAACATTGCAAAAGAACTTGCAAATGGAACCATTCCTGTTGTAGCAAGTCCTGCTGCCACACCAATCATATTGCTCTCTGCGATACCGCAGTCAATATGACGCTCTGGGAATGCTTTCTTGAAGATTCCTGTCTTTGTAGCTGCTGCAAGGTCTGCATCCAAAACTACAACATTGTCATGTTTTTTACCTAATTCAACTAAAGCATTACCGTAGCTTTCTCTTGTTGCGATCTTCTTTACTTCTGACATAATGCTTCACCTACTTTCTCTAAATCTGCCATAGCAACTGCATACTGCTCATCGTTCGGAGCAGATCCGTGCCATGATACCTGATTCTCCATAAAGGAAACTCCTTTACCTTTCACAGTCTTGGCAATGATTGCTGTTGGCTGTCCTTTTATTTCTCTTGCTTCTTTGAATGCAGCATCGATTGCATCGAAATCATGTCCGTCGATATTGATTACATGGAAGTTAAATGCTTCAAACTTCTTGTCGATCGGATATGGAGAGTTTACTTCTTCTACAGTTCCGTCGATCTGAAGGTTATTGTTATCTACAATTACTACAAGGTTGTCCAGTTTTCTGTGACCTGCTAACATAGCAGCTTCCCATACCTGTCCTTCCTGGATCTCACCATCTCCAAGCAGAGTGTATACTCTGTAAGATGCATCATTTAATTTTGCAGAAATTGCCATACCAACTGCTGCTGAAATCCCCTGCCCAAGAGAACCACTTGACATATCAACTCCCGGAATGTGTTTCATATCCGGATGTCCCTGCAGGTAAGATCCCACTTTACGAAGTGTAGTCAGATCTTCAACCGGGAAAAAGCCTTTGTTGGCAAGTGTCGCATAGTAACCTGGTGCTGTATGTCCTTTGGACAGTACAAAACGGTCACGATCTGCTTTCTTAGGATCTTTTGAATCTACATTCATCTCTTCAAAATAAAGATATGTATAAATGTCAGCTGCTGACAGTGATCCGCCCGGATGTCCGGATTTGGCACTGTGAACTGCTGTGATGGCACCTTTACGAACTTCGTTCGCCATCTTCATTAATTCTAATTTGTTCATGGTGTTCCTCCTAATATGAAAATGCTCTCTATTCTCCAAATACAGCTTTGTAGTCAGCCTGGAATTTCGCGATTCCTGCGTCTGTTAATGGATGTTTTGTCATCTGCTCGATAACTTTGTATGGTACAGTTGCAATATCAGCTCCTGCTAATGCGCAGTCTGTTACATGCATTGGGTGACGTACACTTGCTGCAATGATCTCTGTGTCGATTCCTGCAACTTCGAAGATCTGAGCGATCTCTGTGATCAGGTCAGTTCCTCTTACAGAAATGTCATCCAGACGTCCAAGGAATGGAGATACATATGTTGCTCCTGCTCTTGCAGCCAGAAGTGCCTGGTTAGCAGAGAAGATTAATGTAACATTTGTCTTAATTCCCTCTGAAGAAAGTACTTTACAAGCTTTTAATCCTTCTACTGTCATAGGGATCTTAACTACCATGTTCGGATGAATCTTAGCGATTTCTCTTCCCTCTTTGATCATGCCTTCAGCATCAACAGTTGTAGCTTTTACTTCACCACTGATCGGTCCATCCACGATAGATGCGATCTCTGCGATTACCTCTTCAAATACTTTTCCTTCTTTAGCGATCAGAGATGGGTTTGTTGTTACTCCACAGATAACTCCCATGTCATTAGCCTTTCTGATGTCGTCAACGTTCGCTGTGTCAATGAAAAATTTCATTTTTTATTCCTCCTTTAATCATTCGTGAATCTCTTCACAGATCCTTATGTTCACATGATAAAATTATATCCTATCATGCGACATTTGGTCAATAGTTCATTTTTTTATTAATAATTTTCTCTATTAATAAATACGTTATATTAGTTAACATTTTTTAATTCCTTGTAAAATTGTTACGATATTTTTTCGATATTCTTTTATTTTCTGTTGTTTTCATGCCATGCTGCTTTGTCGATGCCATATTATTAATAATAATTTTCGAAAATATATTAATTTTCCATCTGTAATTTATTTTTATCCATAATTCTGCATGCAGATTTCATCCAACTCCCTGCCTTATTCCCACACACAAAGCTCACTTATTCTTGTTCTTTATTTCTGTATGTAAGATTTATCCGTTCCCACTCTTTATTTCTATATGTAGCACCTACCTGCGCCTGCGTTTTATTTCCCGTGGGTAAGATGTTGTTCCGCGCACGATCAGTTGCGGTTCATATTCGACATGATAGGTACTGATTGGCTCAATGTCCGAATATTTCGTATTGTGAGATGCGATTTTCTTCATAATAATATCGCATGCATCCCTTCCTTTGAATATTACAAAATGTTCAATAGTCGTAAGATCTACTTTGTGCATCCGGGCAAATAATGTATTATCGCATCCCATCACAGACATATCTCCCGGCACTTTAAGTTTCGCTTCGTGCAGTGCATCGAGAATGCCAAAGGCGATCATATCGTTCAGGCCAACAATAGCCGTCACTTCCGGCGATTCTTTCAGGAGCTCACGTGTCAACTCGTAACCAATCTTATACTCCGAATCAATATGTGCCACATCCAGATCAATTTCTTCTCTCGCCGCTTTGATGATGACCTGGTCTTTCAGACCTTTTTCCGCAAATCCATTCAGAAAACCTTCCACACGTTTTGACCGCTGTTTCTGCCTGGTCGTCAATGGCGGCGCCACATATGCCACCTTCCGGTGTCCCAGTTCAAGGAGATGTTCTGCCATCATGCGTCCCAGTTTGGAATTATCCAGTTCCACAGCATCTACATTCAGCCGTTCATTCTGGTTATTGATGATTGCAACCGGAATCGATCTTGACAATTCTTCTACCAGTTCCATAAAACAATGACTCGGATTACATGTATAAATAATGCCAAGTGGCTTTAATTCCCACATCATTTTCAGATATCGTTCTTCCATATGCAAATCACGCTGCGTATTGCAGACAAACAGTCCGAATCCCTGCTCTTTCGCTCGCGATTCAATCCCCTGCAGAAGCATTACATAGTATGGATTTGTAAGATTGGAGCAAAATACAACCAGAAGTTTTTCTTTCTTACTTTCTTTGCGGTGTTTACGTTTCTGCGGAACATATCCCAATTCTTTCGCCACACGCTCAACTTTTTCCACAGTCTCTTTTGAAAAAGACACATTATATTTTTTATTTAATACCATTGAAACGGTCGACTGCGACACTCCGGCAGCTTTTGCGATATCCATAGATGTCACTTTACGTTTTCCCATAGTTTTCCACACATCCTTCCACACTCTTTAAAAGGGGACGGGGCTTTTCTAGAAAATCCCCGTCCCCTTTTACTTTATAATTCCGTTCTGCCTTCCAGCGCTCGGAGCAATGTCACTTCATCAATATATTCCAGATCTCCGCCTACCGGAACACCACTGGCGATCCGGCTGACTTTCACGCCGATCGGTTTGATCAATTTGCTGATATACATCGCTGTTGTCTCACCTTCCAGGCTGGAATTGGTCGCGATGATCACTTCTTCCACATCGCCTTCCAGTCGTTTGATCAGCTCTTTCAGTTTAATATCTTCCGGACCGATACCAAGCATTGGTGAAATCGCTCCATGCAGGACATGATAAACCCCGTTGTATTTTCCCGTCTTTTCATAAGCTGCCAAATCTCTTGTATTTTCCACAACCATGATCGTCTTATGATCCCTGTTTCTATTGCTGCAGATTGGACAGAGTTCCTGATCGGTCAGTGTGCAGCATTCTGCGCAATATCTGACATTCTGTCTTGCTTCTACCATTGTATCTGCCAGTTTCTGTACATCTTCCTTTGGCATATGGATCAAGTGAAATGCAAGCCTTGCCGCCGACTTCGTACCAATTCCAGGCAGACAGGATAAAGCTTCGATCAGTTTGCTTATCTGGTTACTGTAGTAATCCATCTTCTGCTCACCATTCCCGTATTAGAATAATCCCGGCATTCCGCCGCCCATTCCACCTGTAAATTTGGACATTGCAGAAGCAGACTCTGCATCTACTTTCTCAAGTGCTTCATTGACAGCCGCAACGATCAGGTCTTCAAGCATCTCCACGTCATCCGGATCTACTGCTTCTTCATCCAGTTTCAGTTTCACAATTTTTTTGGAGCCGGAAACTGTTGCCTCCACAGCTCCGCCACCTGCTGTTGCTGTAAATTCTTTTGTTTCCATCTCTTTTGCCTGTTCTTCCATCTGACGTTGCATCTTCTGTGCCTGCTTCATCAGATTTGCCATATTTCCCGGCATTCCGCCGCCTGGGAATCCACCTCTTTTTGCCATGATTAAAATCCTCCTGTTTTGTAATAAAATTTGTAATTATCAGTCTATCTGTTGTATGTAATTCTAATTATAATATCTGCGAGCGGTTCCGTATTCCGCATTCTCACACTTTTCCCCACCATTTATATGTCGTAGAATCTCAATCCCACTTTTATACATATACTGGGCAGTTTTCAAAATCTTTCATCCACTCATAAACAAGTTCAAGTTAATAAAAAAACCTAAAACCTGATATTTAAGTATCATTCGTCCTCAACTGTTATGTCCATGTGTATCAGGCTTTCAATATCCACAAACTGGTCTTCAAACCTATGTCCTTCTTCTACATGCCGTACATCGATCTCGACATCTTTGCCAATCTTCTCTGAAATAAGCTCTTTTATCTCTGCTTTATGTGCATCCGAGCCAACCATATCTGCACTCATTTCATCCGGAAGTACAATCATAAGCCGGTTGCCTTCACCTGCGCTGAGCCTTGCCCGCTTAAGAAAGTTACGCAGCATCGGGGATGCATCATTGGCGATCATCCGAAAATCTGCAGCAACCGCTTTCACATCTTCATTCAGTGCTTTCGGAAGCTCTGGCTTCTTCTCCTGTGCTGCAGAAGTATCCGATGCCGACATCTGGTAAGCTGCTACCGGCGCATTTGCAACTACCACGCCTTCATCCAGACGTTTTTCCACGGCGCGGATGCGGTCCAAAAGTGCATCCTGACTCGTCTCCATCGCCGGTTTGCATAACTTGATCAGCGCAACTTCCAGCAACACTCGCTTCTGTGTTGCAAATTTTAACTGATTCGTAAGATCAGAAAATACACGGATATAACGGATCAGTGTATCGTTATCGATCATCTGCGCTTCTTCCTTCAGACGTGCAAGATTCTCCGTAGAAACATCCAGCACATCTTCCATGTCATCTGAACAGCGCACAAGTAACAGATTTCTCAAATACCATGTGAAATCAGCTGCAAGCTGCGACAGCTCGCGGCCCTGCATCGTCAGTTCTTCCACTGTCTCGATCACTGCATGCACATCCATGTCCAGCAGTCTGCGCAGAAGCTTGCTGAATACCTCGGTATCGACAGCACCAAGCACCTCCAGCACATGGTCATATGTCAGCTTCTCTCCAATGTAAAAAGCCGCACACTGATCCAGGAGACTTAAGGAATCTCGCATAGAACCATCTGCCATCCGCGCCAGATACCGCACTGCTTTGTCTTCCACGTCCCAGCCTTCCTTATTGATCAACTCCCGGAGCCGTCCGGCAATCGTATCTATGGAAATCCGCTTAAAATCATACCGCTGGCAACGGCTTAAAATCGTAATCGGTATCTTATGCGCTTCTGTTGTCGCCAAAATAAAAATAACATACTCCGGCGGTTCTTCCAGCGTTTTCAAAAGTGCATTGAAAGCGCCGATCGAAAGCATATGCACCTCGTCGATAATATAAACTTTGTAGCGTCCTTCAGTTGGTCTGTAAGCAACTTCCTCACGGATCTCACGGATATTATCCACACCGTTGTTCGATGCCGCATCAATCTCGATTACATTCATGGAATTGCCGGCACTGATTGCCTTGCACATACTACATTCTCCGCATGGACTTCCGTCTACCGGATGTTCGCAGTTTACTGCTTTTGCAAATATTTTGGCAACCGTTGTTTTACCGGTTCCTCTTGTCCCACAAAACAGATATGCATGACCGATACGGTCTGCTTTTATTTGATTTTTTAAAGTCTTAACAATCGCATCCTGACCTTTAACATCTTCAAATTCATCCGGCCGGAATTTACGATACAATGCCATATAAGACATTTATTTACACTCCCTGTTTATCTGTCATTTATCTATTCATCACCAAAACTGATACCGGCAAGTTTTGCTTCATGCACGATCTCAGATTCTGGATCCACGTATTTTAATTTACCAGCCACCTCTGCCAGTGGGATACGGACAATCTTGTTATTTTTAACTCCGAGCATATTGCCGAAATCGCTGTCCAGAATTGCCTCTGCTGCCGCCGCACCGAGTCTTGTTGCAAGCACACGGTCATATGCGCACGGAGAACCTCCTCGCTGTGTATGTCCTGGCACTGTAATACGGACTTCCTGATCCGTCTTCTTCTGCACTTTCTCTGCCAGTTCGTACGCAACAGACGGATACTTTTCTTTTGCTTTTTTTGCTTTCAGGTCCTTCTTGGAAAGTTTCGCATCTTCTTTGGAAATCGCACCTTCTGCAACCGCAATGATCGTGAAATGTTTTCCGGCTTTTCCTCTCTTATTGATTGCTTCTGCGATCACATCAATATCATAAGGGATCTCCGGAAGCAGAATAATATCCGCTCCTCCTGCAATACCCGCATGAAGTGTCACCCAGCCGACCTTGTGTCCCATAACTTCCACGATAAATACACGGCTGTGGGATGTTGCAGTCGTATGGATCCGGTCGATCGTATCCGTCGCAATGTCTACCGCACTCTGGAAACCAAATGTCATATCCGTTCCCCAGAGATCATTGTCGATCGTCTTTGGGAGTGTGACTACATTCAGCCCTTCTTCTCTCAGCATATTTGCAGACTTATGTGTGCCATTGCCACCTAAGATCACAAGACAGTCCAAGTTCAGCTTATGATACGTGTGTTTCATAGCCTCCACCTTGTCCAGCCCATTCTCATCCGGAACACGCATTAATTTGAATGGCTGGCGGGATGTTCCCAGGATCGTTCCACCCATTGTCAGGATTCCGGAAAAGTCCTTTGCTGTCAGCATCTTAAAATTTGAATAGATCAAACCTTTATATCCATCTTGAAATCCATAAATCTCTACATCATCACGTTTCTCGCAGAGTGTCTTTACAACGCCGCGCATTGCTGCATTTAACGCCTGACAATCTCCACCACTGGTAAGCATACCTAATCTAAACATATTCATCATCCTTTCACAATTACACTTTTGTAAAGTATATATTTGCAAAATAACCAATCATTTTAAAATTATACATGATTTTTATCATCTACGCAATGGAGGATACCAAATTACCAAAAAGGTGCTATAATAAAATACAGTTCTAAATATTTTACAGAAAGCAGGTATTTAATGTGGATAAATTAGATGTGAAATTATGGTCCCTCGCAGCAAAGGGACAGATTGTACCGGATCGTTCTCTTTTAAAAACACCGGAGCAGATTGCTGCGATCCGAAAAAGTGCAGATCTTAATACAGCCGTGTTAGACCACGTTGCCGCGCACATCCATGCAGGCATGAGCACTGCTGAGATCGATAAGCTGGTTTATGATTTTACAACCGAACATGGCGGCATTCCGGCTCCGTTAAATTACGAAGGGTTCCCGAAGAGTGTATGCACTTCTATCAACAATGTCATCTGCCATGGTATCCCGGATGAAAATGAGATTCTGGAAGAAGGCGATATTATCAATGTGGATGTTTCTACTATATTAGATGGTTATTTTTCTGATGCATCCCGTATGTTTACGATTGGAAATGTGTCCCCGGAAGCAGAAAAGATCGTCCGTGTCACAAAAGAATGTGTAGAACTCGGATTAAAAGAAGCAAAACCATGGGGACATTTGGGCGATATCGCTTTTGCGATCAACCGTCATGCACAGAAGAATGGTTACTCTGTCGTAGAAGAAATCGGTGGACACGGAATCGGTCTGGAATTCCACGAAGATCCTTTCGTATGCTATGTCGCACCAAAGGGAAGCGAGATGGTTCTCGTCCCAGGTATGATGTTTACAATCGAGCCGATGATCAACGAAGGTAGCCCGGATTTCTTCGTAGACGAAGATAATGGCTGGACAGTTTTTACCATTGACGACGGTCTATCTGCCCAAATTGAATATATGGTGCTCATCACAGAAGATGGGGCTGAAGTATTGACAAAGTAATCCACATTTTCATCGGGAAAACGCTGAAATCAGCCTGTGGATAACTACTTGAAATGGGGACGGGGATTTTCTAGAAAATCCCCGTCCCCATTTCGTCTATCGTTTCGACAACTAACGCCGAATACGCTCCCATATTCACCACCAGTTCGCCGTCCCTGATAAGATATTTCTCATATTCCGTTGTATATCCATCCTTGTAAGAATACATCAGCCGTCTCATATTTGTCTTCATCGGCACTTCCGCCTGCCATACCGGAACCGTTACTTCTGCAAGTTCGCTCCGGTTATTCAGAATCACAATAATCTGCTCTTCTTCTGTAAATCTGCCGTAAGCCAGTATATTTTTCTCACAGTGCAGCATAACTACAGCTCCTGTCCGCAGCGCTTCATGCTCTTTGTGTATGCGGATCATTTCTTTATGGAATCCCAGCATCTGCTGATCTTCATGTCCCCACGGATAGGTTCGTCGGTTATCCGGATCTGTAAATCCACAGACACCAGCCTCGTCGCCATAGTATACCGTTGGCGCCCCGATCCACGTCATCTGGAAGGCAACCGCTTCGCGCATTACAGCCGGATTAACAAATTCATTCGCCGCTTCCGGTCCCAGTTCGGCAACACGGCCAACCATATGATTCGTACGCGTTAAAAATCTCGAATGATCGTGATTGGACAATTCATTCATGGATGTCAGAAGGGATGGCACCATCATATTTGCCATATGATACGTCATCGCTCTAGTAAAGTTATCTGCATTTCCGCGGAGCTCTTCACGCATCTCATCACTGTGCTTTTCCATTCCGGTCAGGAACCAGGTGATTGGCTCCATAAATGCATCATAATTCATAACGGTATCCCATTCATCGCCTCCGAGCCATTCTCTCGGATCTCCGTAATGCTCTGCCAGAATAATCGCATCTGGATTTGCATTTTTTACCACTTCACGGAATTTCTTCCAGAATTGATGATTGTACTCGTTGCTTCGTCCGAGATCCGCTGCTACATCCAGTCTCCAGCCATCCACATTGTACGGCGGCGACACCCATTTGCGTCCCATATTTAAAATATAATTCTCAAGTTTCACCGATTCCTCATAATTTAATTTTGGCAAAGTATCATGCCCCCACCAGCCATCGTATTTTCCATTATATGGCCAGTCTTTTTCCTCATCTGAGAAGAACCGGAAATAATCATGATACGGACTTTCTCTGGAAATATATGCTCCCGGCGCATAGCCTTTCTGCCTCTCGTAAATGCACTCCCGATCCATCCATTTATTAAATGATCCACAGTGATTGAAGACACCGTCCAGAATAATCTTCATACCGCGGCGGTGCAGCTCTTCTACCAGTTTTATAAATAATTCATTGCTTGCTTCCAGATTTACAAAGGAAGTCGTACGTTTCTGATATTTCGTTGCTTTTTTATTCGATTTCTCGCCGGGCGAAAGCAGTTCGCCGCCATCTTCAACGATTTTTCCAAAATGCGGATCAATATAATCATAATCCTGGATGTCGTATTTATGATTCGAAGGAGAGACAAAAAGTGGGTTGAAATACAGTACTTCCACTCCCAGATCCTGTAAATAGTCCAGTTTGTCAATCACTCCCTGCAGATCACCACCGTAAAATTCCCGGACTCCCATCGCCGCCGGATATTTGTTCCAGTCCGTTACTTTGCTGCTGTAATCGCCAATATAGAAATACTCTCTTGTCTCCACATCATTTCCCGGATCGCCGTTATAAAAACGATCCGTATAAATCTGATAAATAACTGCGCCTTTTGCCCAATCCGGCGTGGAAAATCCCGGAGCCAGGCGAAAATCATAATATGGAATCCGCCCATCCGTGAGCCCGCTTCGATTGTAATACCAGACTTCCTCACCATCCTGAATCTCAAAATAATAGGAAGTCATCCCATCTTTCAGTTTCCATTCTGCCCGGTAATAAGTGAACGCACCATAGGTGCGTTCACTTTCCATCGTATATAATTCGTTATTGATCGCCAGCCTTATCTGTATATTATCTTCTTTTGCCGCCCGGAACTTAAGTGTAACTGTTTCCCCCACTTCCGGTTCCAACGGACACACATACCTCGCTGTTCCGTCACAAAATAAAGCCTGCTTATTCATGTTCTGTCGTCCTTTCCTTCTGCCGGTTCCGATTGCTACGCTTCCACTGGTTCATCGTGAAATAATGCTTCAAACTCTTCCCTTGAGATTTTCTCCTTTTCCAGAAGAAGCTCTGCACATGCATGAAGTACATCTTTATGCTCCTCAATGATCTGTTTTGCTCTGGCATAGCATTCATCAATGATACGCTTTACTTCCTTATCAATCACAGTTGCAACACTCTCGCCATAACCTCTGGATGTGTGTGCCAGGTCGCGTCCGATAAATACTTCATCGTTTTCATTATCATAACTTACCAGTCCGATCTCATCAGACATACCAAACTTTACAACCATGGATTTTGCCAGACCCGTTGCCTGTTTGATATCCTGCGAAGCTCCGGTTGTAATGTCATCAAACACCTCTTCTTCTGCTACACGTCCGCCAAGCGATACCGTAATATCCTGCAGCATCTTGCCCTTTGTATTATACATCTCATCACGTTCCGGAAGTGGCATTGTATAACCGCCGGCTCCTCCGGTCGGGATGATAGACACGCTGTAAACCGGTCCGACATCCGGCAGTACATGGAACAGGATCGCATGTCCCGCCTCATGATAAGCTGTAATCTTCTTCTCTTTTTCGGAAATGATATGGCTCTTCTTCTCCGCACCAATTCCGACTTTGACAAATGCTCTCTTAATGTCATCCTGTTTCAGGTAAATTCTCTCGTCTTTCGCCGCAAGGATTGCCGCTTCGTTCAGAAGATTCTCCAGGTCTGCTCCTGTAAATCCCGCTGTTGTCTGCGCAATCTGTTTCAGATCAATCTCTTCACTGAGCGGTTTGCCTTTGGCATGGACTTTCAGGATCTCCTCACGTCCCTTTACATCCGGTCTTCCAACCATAACTTTACGGTCAAATCGTCCCGGACGTAAGATCGCACGGTCCAGAATATCTACACGGTTTGTCGCAGCCATTACGATAATTCCTTCATTTACGCCAAATCCATCCATCTCTACCAGTAACTGGTTCAATGTCTGTTCTCTCTCGTCATGTCCGCCGCCCATACCGGTTCCACGGCTTCTTGCCACGGCATCGATCTCATCAATGAAAATAATACACGGTGCGTTCTTCTTAGCTTCTTCAAAAAGATCACGCACACGGGATGCTCCTACGCCGACAAACATTTCCACAAAATCTGAACCGGAAATTGTGAAAAATGGTACTTTTGCTTCTCCGGCGACTGCCTTGGCAAGCAGAGTCTTACCGGTTCCCGGAGGTCCCACAAGAAGTACACCTTTCGGGATTCTTGCGCCAACCTGGATATATTTCTTCGGGGATTTTAAGAAATCAACAATCTCTTCCAGGTCTTCTTTTTCCTCCTGTAATCCTGCCACCTGTGCAAACGTAATTTTCTTATCCTGTTCTGTGCTGAGTCTTGCACGGCTTTTCCCAAAACTCATCGCTTTGGAATTTGCACCGCCGCCCTGACGGTTCATCATCATAAAGATCAGGAAAAATCCAGCCATCGTAAGCAATACCGGGAAAATCGTTGTTGCAAACCAGTTATCTCTCGGAACATCCGACATCTCATAATCAATCTTTGCTTTGTCCAGATATTTCTGGATCTCATTTACATCAGATACATATAAGTAGTTCTTCTCATTTTCTCCGTTTTTCTTGTTCTTTAACTGCACTTCCACGCTTCCGGTCGGAACGTTTTTATTCTGTGTTATCGTCACACTGTCTACTTTTTCACTGGTGATCAGTTTTTCAAATTTCTGTCGGCTCAACTGACTCTCCTTGCTATCCAGTGTATTTGTAAACCAAAGTGCGCCAAGTACAATAAGTACAAACAGGAACAGAGTAATTCCACTCAGTCCTCTGTTCTTTTTATTATCTGTCACCGGCTCATCCTCCTTTTTTATTCTACGCCTTCTACTACACCAACATATGGAAGATTTCTGTATTTCTGTGCATAATCCAGACCGTATCCAACCACAAATTCATCCGGGATCTCAAAACCGACATAATCTACTTTTACATCGCGCACACGTCTGTCCGGTTTATCCAGAAGCGTACACAGCTTCATGCTGTTTGGATTTCTCTTCTTTAAGATCTCAAGCAGATAATATAAGGTACGTCCGGAATCAATGATATCTTCTACAACCAGAACGTCTTTTCCTTCCAGAGACTCATCCAGGTCTTTTGCGATCTTAACAACACCACTTGAGGATGTTCCGTCTCCGTAACTGCTTACGCTCATAAAATCCATGGAAACCGGAACCGTAATTCTCTTTGCAAGTTCACACATGAAGAACACTCCGCCCTTCAGCACGCAGATCAGATGCACCTGTTTTCCTGCATATGCTTCACTGATCTGTTTTCCCAGTTCCTGGATTCTCTTGTCTACATCTTCTTCAGAAATCATAACTTTAATTGTCTCTGCCATTTTCTTCTCCTCCGTAATATTGTATTTCTAATATCTTCGTTGTCTTCTCTGTAATCTGGTATTTCTGGCTCTGCCTGTAACCGACGATCCACAGCACTTCATCTCCGTCCGCTGCGATCCAGATCTTATCTCTGTCTTCCTGCGGAACCTTCTGGTCTGTGAAGTACTGTTTCAGTTTTTTCCTGCCTCCGTATCTGTTGATTACAATGGAGTCGCCAGCTATTCGATGTCTTATTTTTACAGTATTTTTAATTATATCATAGTCAAACCATTTCGTGTATATTTTTTCTGGAAATGTTACATTTCCAGGCTCTCTGTCAAATACACGAATGGAAAATAATTCATTTTCGTCTCCGGCATAAGACGCTTCAGGTATATTTTTTTCAAACCGGACACCTTCATATGTGCGGATTGCTGTCACCCCGTAAGGCAGATCGATCCTTTTGCCGACCTGTTTTGTAAATAAATCCCGCAGCATCTGTATATGCACTTCTTCAATGTCTTTGCGTCTGCCTGCTGTCTCACATAAAATCTCATGTAAGACATTATCCCGGAGTGCCTTCGGGATCTTTGTATATTCTGTCTGGCGAATGATCCGTCTACCATTCTTCCAGCCAGTACAGCTCTCTTTATACTTCCCGACTTCTTCTAATATATATTGCTCCAGTTCATACATCCGCTCCATCGTCTTTCCCATGTGCGAAACACTCTCCGTATTCACGCAGTCTTCCAGATACGGGATAACGTCCATCCGGATACGGTTTCTCATGTACCTGCGGTCTGCATTTGTCGTGTCTGTACAATAAGATATTCCCCGCTTTTTCAGATATGATTCAATCTCCCGCCTTTTTACGCAGAGCAGTGGTCTTATCCACACATCATTTACCGGCGCGATTCCTCCCAACCCCCGGATACCGGTACCCCTGCACAGATTCCAGAGCAGTGTCTCCACATTGTCATTTTCATGATGCGCCAGGGCGATCTTCGTTCCACCCCACTCTTTTAATACTTTACAGAAACAAGTACGCCGTATATCTCTTCCCGCCTCTTCTTCGGTCATACCATGTTCCTTCGCATATGCCGGCACATTTTCCCGGTACACTTTCAGCCGGACATTCCATTGTCTGCACAGCCGCTTCACATAAGCTTCATCGCGTTCTGCTTCTGCACCGCGGATGCCATGATTTACGTGCACTGCCATTAGGGCAAATCCCAGTTCCTTTTGCAGCTTTAGCAGCATGAAAAGAAGGCATACCGAATCGGCGCCTCCCGATATACCTGCAATAACACTGTCTTCTTTTTGAAGCATATGCCATTTCTTCACATATGCTTTTACTTTCTGATACATTTTCTTATATCCTTTGTTTTCCTGCTATTTTAAATTCGGAGCAAATTCTCCATCCATGATATCTAAAAATTGTTTTATGATATCATTTTTAATATATATAATTTTGCTGAAAATTGCAAGTTTTACAAGGGCTGCACCGTTTTTTCCCTCTTACAGTTTCCAGATGCCTGTCACAATGATCGTCATATCGTCCCCCGGAAGTGACTGTCCCCATTCCAGCGCCTGTCCAAGAAGATAATTGGCAAATTCTTTTGGATTTACAAGCGAAGACTGTTCGATCAGCGTACACATAATTGTGTCCTGCTCGCCTACCGTCAGCATATCCAGTACTCCATCCGTCACCATAATCACCATATCGCCGGATTCCAGTTCCAGTTTTTCCTGATCTGTTTCAATATCCGCAAGGACTCCGATTGGTAGGGATGTAGAGCGAATCATTTCCACTTTGTCCTTTCTCTTGATAAATGTCGTTGACGCGCCTGCTTTTACAATCTCGCATGTTCCATCATACAGATCAAACAAACTGACATCCACCGTGGAAAAACGCACCTCTTCTCTTCCGATTACAAGCGCCGTGTTCATCATCTGGATTGCTGTATTGACCGGGAATCCTGCCTCCAGAAGTTCTTCCAACATTTCCACAACCATTGTACTGTCCCGGAATGCTTCTTCCCCGGAACCCATGCCATCTGACAGGGCAATACCTTTCTTACCACCCGGAAGATCTGTCATCAAAAATGTATCTCCTGAAATACTCTCGCCTTCTTTGCCGATTCTGGCAACTCCCTGTATCGTCTGGTATTTTGCCCCTTCCACACAGGCGATGGACGCATATTCATTTCCGAGAATCGGGCGCTCATTCTGCCCCGGAATCATCGGGCGTCCCAGACATTTCCCCACTTCGTGTGCAAGCTCTTTTGTCGCAATACACTGCCCCTTCGGCGCTTTTACACTTAAATGTACTTCATATTTTCCCTGCGGGGTAATATAGAATACTGCCGACATCATTTTAATGTTCTGTTTTTTCAAGTGATTTTTTAATTTCTTTTCCAGATGCCGATCCTCAAAAATACTTGCCTCCAGTTCTCTTGTCGTATACTGGATCATTTTCGCAAAGCTCTGCAGCTGTCCTGCATAGCCTTCCCGGTTCTGCACCATCCGATTGTTCCATATGAGCTGCTGTTTTGCATTTTCAAATGCTTCCAATGTCTCCCGCAGAAAACGAGGTGCCATCACGCACTGTTTCTGAAGTTTTCTTTTTAATTCAATATTGATTTCCGCACCGTATTTCTCCACTGCACACAGGATGTCGTACATACGCTGATATGTCTGGATCTTTTTTTCGCCCAGACATTCTTTCCGGTTCTCACAATTTTCGCATACCTGCTCCGTCACTCTGGAAAACATTGTTTCCAGTTCCTCTCTTGAAAATGTTCCCTTATACCCTTCCAGTGTAAAGAATGTTCTGGATAAATGAACCAGCGAATCTGCAAATTTGTCCATCTGCATCACATACGGATTGGAAAATGCTCCTTTTTCTTTTAATTCTTCCACCCTTATCTCCCCTTTTATAATTGTAATGCCAGCAATAAATCAGCGATAAAACACGCGCTGCGAGTTTTATTCGCTGATTAGCGGTCGGCAAATGCTACCATGCAAGCATGGCGCATTTGCCTCGTCGCCATAACTGAAAAAGCTTTGGGAATTCTCCCAAAGCTTATCATCTGTATCTTTTATTTTGCTTTAAATATGATCTCATTCTTATGTACGAGATGTAGCTTCTCACGTGCAATCTCTTCTACATATGCATCGGTATCTGCATACTTCTCCATATCTTCGATCTGTGCAGTCCGTGCTTTCTCCTGTTTGATCTGTTCTTCTAACTTTGCTTCTCTTGCAATACTCTGCTGTTCCTTTGCCTTAAGTGACATTCCACTTACGGTCAGTGTAATGATCATCAGCACCAGCACAGTTCCAATTGCAATCATGCTTCTCTTGTGTGTTCTGACACGCCTTCTCTGCCCAAAGCTCACGCGTCTCTTTTGTCTCTTTGCATTCATAATTATATACTCACCCTTTTGCCCGGTCCCACCCAGGCTTTTCCCTTAATTACTTATATATGATAAATGTTTTTCGGACATTTCGCAAGTTTTTAAGGGCATTTATTTTTCTTGCGTGTGTAGATTTTTTTTTGCACTTTTTTTAGATGAGTATACAGGATTGATATAAGAATCGCGCCTCCTACCACACCTAGTATGCAATACCATCTCATGCTACCATTATTTGTGTGGTAATTCTGCACAAAGATATAAAATGCAGATCCAATCCAGAAAATCAGGTCTTCACTCTCCATAATGCGAAGATTATGTCTGACAATTTGACGGAACACATTCAGTCCGATATAAACCAACCGCACGATCATCCCAGTAAGCAGTGCAGCAAGAAAAATCACGACTTCTTCCCGAATCTGTGGCATGCGTTACCGGAACAATTTTGCAAAAATATTCTCGCCTCTGCTGACCGCCGACTGTACATCCGAATAAGCGATGCTGTCTATCGTCCCGGACAGATCCACCTCGCCTTTTTCCAGATTCAGCCGGTTCACATGCAGATCGCTCCCTTTGACCATAAGCATTCCCTGTTCCGTCTCCAGAAACACTTCATTCAGATCAAAGGACAACACATCCAGCACACCTGTCACCAGACTTGTCTTCCGGTTATTTACAACCAGTTTATGATTTTTCGATACCGTTGTTCTTTCTTCCATCTGTATCCCAACCTTTCTTAATCGAGCCGGACACGCAGGAGCTGCATACGCTTCTGATAAACACTGTTAACATTCACCTAAGAAAATTGCTGCACATTCCTGCGGAGCATTTATCTTAACCGGAATTGGCATTTCCTCCAGGCCATATTTATTGCCCGCCATTTATTCATAAAAGCAAGCGTCTCCTCCGACTAAAATAATTTTATGAAAGATCAAGATAAAATATGACATTTTATAAATATTTAAACAATTCTTTTGCTTCTTCTTTCTTCGTTGTCTCCTGAATTGTCAGGACTTCTACTTTAACTGTCTTCGTACCGAACTGGATTTCGATAATATCTCCGACTTTAACTTTCACGGATGCTTTCGCAACATTCCCGTTGACAAGCACGCGTCCCGCATCACATGCTTCATTCGCCACGGTTCTGCGCTTAATCAGGCGGGATACTTTTAAAAATTTGTCTAATCTCATGTTTTTCTTCTCCTCGAAATTTTTCTCAGGAAATAAATTTTCTATATACCTTCACACTCTGCTGCCTGCAACTTATCTATTTTGTTTAAGATTTCTGCACACCACTTTTTTCTATATTTAGCTGAAAAAAATATGATATCTGTAATTTCATTTTGTATGTGATAAATTACTATTGTTCATCTTGTACAATCTCTTTTAATTAATAATACAATTGACGAATTTTTCATTACATCATTGAAGGTTTTCTTCATAATGTTAAAATGCTTTCACCCAACCTGTAGATAGTCTGAAAGGTGTTGTTTTATAGGCAGCCTGCATTTCCTCATCGCCATAACAAAAGGAGTGCCTGACGCCACAGCGCAAGACACTCCGTTATAATCCACTACTATTACTGATTATGCATTAACAGCATCTTTTAAAGCCTTACCAGCTTTGAATTTTGGAGCTTTGCAAGCCTCAATCTTCATTGTCTTACCTGTCTGAGGATTTCTACCCTCTCTTGCAGCTCTCTTGCTTACTTCAAATGTACCAAAACCAACTAACTGGATTTTATGCTCTTTTTTCAGCTCTTCTGTAACAACATCAACAAATGCTTTTAAAGCTTTCTCGGAATCTTTTTTAGATAATTCTGCTGCGTCAGCGATTGCTGCTACTAATTCTGTTTTGTTCATGGATAATTTTCCTCCTCTTGTTTAACTATAGAATCCCTTATTTATTCTATTCTGTCATCGGTTTTCACGTCCCCGCGCCAACCGCCTTTAGTTACTGTTATACCTGTTTTCTTATTGTTTGTCAAGGAATTTCATCCAGAAAATGCCCATTTTCCGGCATTTTCACACTTTTTTGCAGTTTTCTGAAAGTCTCTTTTAAAGCCCCTGTACTGGTTCATTAAAAACAGCTTTTAAAAACTTCTTTTTCTGTTTCATCTGCATCACTGCCGTCTGCAATTTCTCGACATTTTTTACAGACATCCACGCCTTATTTGAATGATAGTACACACTCGCAACTTTCCAGAATTTTTCCGGATACATAAGCCGGATGCGCAGATAATCCATTTCATCCGGACTAATTGGACGGATCGCTGAATACGCATTTAACACTGCATCTGCAAAACGTTCTTTCCATCCATTTTTCTCCATTGTTTTTCTGAGAAAATAATACAGATCTTCCACCTGCACATCCTGATGAAACTTTTCGAAATTAGTGATCGCAGCGACCTTGCTGCTGCGCATATCCCGGCACATCAGTATATTATGATAATTGTATTCCCCATGAATCATCTTGCCCGTGAGAAAGCAGTCATTTCTAAGTTTCTCATAGTCTGAATTGCCAAGCTCTTCCGTTGCCGCCTGCGCCCATTCATACATACTGTCGAAAGCTTTCAGGAATGCACATTCAAACTCTCCTTTCAAAGGCACCTTTCTGATAAAACGGCGCACTTTTTTCAGTTCTCTGTCATGCTTTTCATATATTTTCACCAGATGTTCCGCCTGTCCGCATTTATTTTCCATGGGATGCTGAAGAAGGAGATGAAGCTTTGCAAGCTCTGCTGACGCCTCCACCAGTTCTTCTGATCGGCGTATTTCGCATTCTTTTCCATCACACCATCGCTTCAATATATATTTCTCCCCATTTTCCATTTCTGTAATATGCCCGCCTTCCCTGTTCATTTCTATATGATCCAAATGAGTGTATCCTTCAGTTCTCAGATATTCATATAATTCACAGAGTGCAGGAATCCGGTTTGCGGTCAGCGACACTTCTTTAAGCAGAAACCATCCCCGATTTGTATCGCATAAAACAGCACCCCTGATCTTGCGGGTGCTGCTTATCTCCATATTATATTGTTCTAACACATTTTGTTCTAACTCCTGCATATCTATCCCCTGCACTTTACATATCATATTCTTTCTAAATGTATGTAAAAGCAGGCGTGAATATACCAAAAGGGGACGGGGATTTTCTAGAAAATCCCCGTCCCCTTTTGGTTACTTTATCCACTTACTTATTCACACATTTATACACTTAGTTATCCCAAATATTGGAATAACTTTTCTTTTGTATTCATATCCGGATCGTCAATTACAAGTTCCAGCAATTCTTCTAATTTTTCTCCGATTTTTTTACCCGGCTTCATTCCTGCTGCAATCAAATCACTTCCGTTTACTGCCAGTGTTTTCAAAGATACACACTGCCCAAGTGCGACAATTTTCCGGTATAACTCTTCTATTTCGTCCAGATTCTGTATTTTTTCTTCTCTTTTGTACAGGCTCTGCGCAAGTACATCCGCACGCCTTACTTCCATATAATATGGAAATAATTCTTCACCTATAATATTCATCGCGCGCCGCACATTTTTTTCCGTTGCTTCCATGCGGTAATCGTGATATTTTACAAGTTTTGTCACTTTACGCAATGTATCATTGTCGAATTTCAGGCGCTTTAATACACGTCCGGCAATTTTCTCACTCTCTGCCGCATGTTTTTTAAAATGTGCAACTCCATTTGCATCCATCGTTTTTAGAGCTGGTTTTCCTGTGTCGTGTAAAAGCATAGTCAAACGCAGTATCTTATCTGCACGTACATTTTTCATCGCATGCAGTGTATGTTCACCCACGTTATACATATGGTGCGGTGTCTCCTGTATCGTTTCCATCATACGATCAAATTCTGGCAGAAATATCTGTGTAATTTTCAATTCCCATGCCATTTTAAGTAACTCCGGTCGGTCGGAAGTGAGCATCTTCACAAGCTCCACCTGTATCCGTTCCGCACTGATATTTCTAAGTGTTGGTGCCAGCTCACGCATACCTTCTTTTGTATCTTCTGAAATATCAAATCCCAGCTGTGCAGCAAAACGCACACCTCTCAAGATTCTGAGTGCATCTTCGCTGAAACGTTCTTTGGCATTTCCCACACACCGGATACATTTCCTTTGCAGATCCTCTTTTCCTCCGATAATATCAATCAGTCCGTCTTTATCATTGTATGCCATTGCATTGATTGTAAAATCTCTGCGCAGCAAATCCTCTTTCAGGCTTCTTGTAAACGTTACTTCCCTCGGATGTCTGCTGTCGGTATATTCCCCGTCAATCCGGTACGTTGTAACTTCATATCCCTCTCTGCCAAATACAACCGTCACTGTACCGTGTTCAATCCCTGTGTCAAATGTTTTATCAAATAAAGATTTTGTCTCTCCGGGCATCGCAGATGTTGCGATGTCCCAGTCACCCGGCGTTCTATTTAAAAGTGAATCTCTTACACACCCACCAACTGCATACGCTTCATAACCATACATCTGCAATGTAGTGATAATCTTCTGCACATTCTCTGGTAATTGTAATTCTAAATATTCCACATTTTTACCTCCACTTATCCACATTCCATTTTATCATACCACATTTTTGAATTGGGGACGGGGTTTTTCCAGAAAATCCCCGTCCCCAATTCAAAAAGACCTGTCCCTAATTATCTAATATATTTCTTCTAACACTTGTTTTCTTATGTTTTCCACCATACATTGTGAAATATTAAGAGCCGTTTTTATTTTTCGATCAAATTCGTTTCTCATTGCTGAGTATTCTAATATTTCCTTCATAGATTCTTTATATTGCTGTGACATACTTTTTAATATCTCTACAGCAATCTCTTTCATTTGATCAAATTCTTCTTCCTTTATATCAATAAATAATAGCTTGTTACTACTATCCGGCAAATTATGAAACGCCCAGAACTGCTCTGCTGTTCCAAAAAATTCCTTGATTTTTTTATATACATTTTCATCCAAAATCTCTTTTTTTCTTATTTTACATAATTCATTCATGCTTCCATATTTATATGATCTTGGATCTTTACATAATTTTGCCTTTACGGGATTCAAATGAATATAGCGCAAACAGTTCCAAAAATAATTGGCATCTTCTATGCACTGGCTTTGAAAACGATTTTGAAAAACAACTCCTGATCTTTTATGTTTATAATTATAATATGATGCATATTTTGATGATATAACAGCCATAAATGCTGATAAATCTGATAAACTTGCTTTTATTAAAAGGTGAAAATGATTGGGCATGATGCAATAAGAATATATGCCCACATGATATTTGTCACAATTCTCCCGAATCAAATTTAACATTCGTCCTTTTTCTCGGTTTTGTGCAAATATAGATAAATGATTGACTCCTCGATTAGTTACATGATAAATATCTGATATACTTTTCTTCCTTGGTTTACGAGGCATTCCTGTCTCCTTTCCTAAAAAGGGACAGGTCTTTTTCAATTGGGGACGGGGATTTTCTCGAAAATCCCCGTCCCCAATTATATTTTAATAAGATTTTCCCCAATATGCCATCTGTTTTGCAGGTTTTCCACAATAGATACATTTATCGGAAATAAATTCTTCATCTTCAATCAGACATCTGGTTGCTGCTCCGCCTGTCAGATATTTTACTTCGCCTTCACATTCCGGATCTCCGCACCAGCAGGCTTTAACAAATCCACGATTTGCTTTGAACTTCTCTACCATTTCGTCCATTGTTGTTGCTGTATCGATGTGGCTGTTCAGGAACTCTTCTGCGCGGTTGTACATATCCTGCTGTTCCTGTTCAAGGATTTCACGCAGTTTTACAGCAATCTCATCCAGAGATACAACGATCTTCTCACGATTGTCACGACGTACAACCACAACCTGATTCTTCTCGATATCTTTTGGTCCAATCTCGATACGTGTCGGAATTCCGAGGATCTCCTGCTCAGAGAATTTCCATCCCGGGCTCTTATCGGAATCATCAATCTTCACTCTGTATCCTGCTTTTTTCAGCTCATCAAACAGTGCATATGCTCTGTCCAGAACGCCTTCTTTGTGCTGTGCGATCGGAATAACTCTACATTCTACCGGTGCAACATGCGGTGGTAATACAAGTCCGTCGTCATCACCGTGAACCATAATAAGTGCTCCGATACTTCTTGTAGACCATCCCCATGATGTCTCATAAGCACTGTGTAATTCGTTATTTTTATCTACATATTTAATATCAAATGCATCCGGGAATCCACTTCCGAAGAAATGACTTGTCGCAGACTGAAGTGCTTTTCCGTCATGCATCAATGCTTCAATCGTATATGTGTCTTCTGCTCCTGCGAATTTCTCGTGTTCTGCCTTTCTTCCTGCTACAAATGGAATAGCCATTGTCTCTTTATAGCAATCCTTATAAACTTCCCACATCTGAATTGTTCTTTCTTCAGCTTCTTCATATGTTGCATGAAGTGTATGGCCTTCCTGCCACAAGAATTCTCTAGAACGTAAGAACGGTCTTGTTGTCTTCTCCCAGCGCAGTACGGAGTTCCACTGGTTCCATACCTTCGGAAGATCTCTGTATGATTTTACTGTTTTTGCCCACAGGTCACAGAATAATGTCTCAGATGTCGGACGAATACATAATCTTTCCTGTAATCTCTCCATTCCACCATGTGTTACCCATGCAACTTCCGGTGCAAATCCTTCTACGTGATCTGCTTCTTTCTCAAGAAGTTCTTCCGGAATCAGAACCGGCAGGTATACATTCTCTACACCTGTTTCTTTAAAACGTCTGTCCAGATCTGACTGGATCAGTTCCCAGATCGCATAACCATTCGGTAAGTAGTTCATGCATCCTTTTACGCTGGAATAATCACAAAGATTTGCTTCACGTACAACGTCTGTGTACCACTGTGCGAAATCTTCGTCACGAGATGTGATATTTTTTACTAATTTTTCTTTTGCCATCTTTCTTTCTCCTTTTCTACTTTATTCTGGGAGCTCCTTTTATAAAGCCACAAATATAAATCCAACATTTTTACAGTGCCAGAAAAAAATATAATATGCTTTGACACATGTCTTGCACCAGCCGCATTACGGAACGACTATAACACTCATTTAGCAAGCCCTGATGTGGAACATAGATCGTTTGCGAATCTGCTCATAAATAAAATCACCTGGTACTCACTACGTTGTAAGCCTATAAGCGAAAAACATGGTGAAAGGTTTCGATTTCAACATCATCCTAATAAAACATCTACAGAACCTGCCACTGACAATTTTCTCCGGTGGTCAGGACAATAATGATAGCGATAGCATAAAACACGCTTTTCAAGTTTTATCCGCTGATTAGCGGTCGTCAAATGTAATCATGCAAGCATGGTACATTTTCCTCGTCGCCATAACATAATAAAAAACGCCGGACCTTTCAGCTCCCTAAAAAGGGACCGAAAAGCTCGGCGGTACCACCCTAGTTAACTGCAACCCTTTTGCAGTTCTCTTCATTCATCATTAACGCTGACGGAAACGCTGTATTTTCATACAGTGGCTCCAAGACCGGTTCCACAGTGCACCTGCCAGACATCTTTCACCATTACGATGTCCTCTCTGCTGCCCGCTACCATGTACTAATTCTCTTCATCGCCATATTATTTATGGAATTGTTCATAATTTTAATCTATGGTTTTTCTTTTGTCAAGCAACAAACATGATTATTTTTCGCTCCTAAATTGAAAATTTAAACTCCACTCTTAATCTCCATGATGGATCTTACTCCTGCATAAGTAGAATTTAACCTTGCAAGCTCTAAATTCACATATGTAAAACACTTAACACAAAATAAATCATTCTATCAAGGCTCTACTCTATATTTTGCATATGCACAACAAATTACAATGTAGAAATTCAATAAAAGTCACAACTTTTAAAGTATGAGTGGAATTTAGTTCCGCACTGGAATTTACTTTTTCAAGTCAGCCTCCTGCATTTGTATTTCCCGGCAATCCCGCTATAATTTATTTGCATATTCCATAGCTCTGTGCTTAAATAAAAAAAGAAATCCAGATTTCTGACAGGAGGAAATCATTCATGCAGAATCATATTCAAAAAAATTACAGAAAAAATAATTCTACTTTAAATATTTTATTCGAAGATTCCGATATTATCGTATGTGAAAAACCGCACGGCACAGCAACGCAGAGCCGCCGTATTGGTTCGCCTGATATGGTAAATCTGATCAAACGCCACATTTATGAAACATCTTCTGATAAAAGCGAGCCATATCTCGCAGTAATACACAGACTGGACCAGCCAGTCCGCGGTATTCTTGTCTTTGCCAAAACACCTGCTGCCGCAAAAGATTTAAACCGCCAGCTTCAGAATGGTGATTTTGGAAAATATTATCTTGCCCTGACAAACGGAATTCCGTCTGACACTTCTGGAACACTGGAAAATTATTTGTATAAAAATCCGCAGACTAACACCGCGTCTGTCTGTGATGCAAAAAAGAAAGGCGCAAAAAAAGCTCGCCTCTTCTACGAAATCCATAATGAGTTACGAGATTTTTTCACAGATACTTCCCGTTCCACTCCAGATACTATCACCACAAATTCCGAAGATATTTTTTTCAGTAAAAATCCCGTAAACACCGGGGATGAGCATGCTTCAGACATCCAGGATATTTTTTCAAGCAGCACCTCTGTGGACAACGGGCAGTCCACGAAGACACTTCTCAAAATCCATCTGGACACCGGACGCTTTCATCAGATCCGCTGCCAGCTCGCTGCTATCGGATGCCCGATCGTCGGCGACACAAAATACAATCCAGGCTGCCGTGCAAAAAAAGGATGGCAGACATTATGTCTGTGTGCATATAAACTTGAATTTGCACATCCTGTCACACATAAAAAAATGCATTTTTCTTTACTAGCCTGATTATGATGACCAACCCGATATGAGCATACTTCTAAATACTATGACATCTGCAACAAAACGGGCAGTCGCACTAAAGTGCGATGATTCTTTCTCTTTTACAAGAAAAATTTTAAGGACGGAAGAGATGCATTTCTTCCGTCCTTAAACATTTCATTTCTTAATCAGTTTATATGATAGCGGCTACGCTTCCATAACTTCTTTACTCATTGCTTCTTCATACTTGCTAAGAATAATATTCTGGATACGCTCTCTCGTTCCGGAATTGATCGGATGCGCAATATCACGGTACTCTCCGTCCAATGACTTCTTGCTTGGCATAGCAATGAAAAGTCCCTTCTCACCTTCAATCACTTTGATATCATGAATGACAAATTCTTCATCCATTGTGATCGAGACAACCGCCTTTAATTTGCCCTCCTTTGCTACCTTTCTCACTCGTACATCTGTAATCTGCATTTGTTCTAGCCCCTTTCTTTCAGCCGCTGTACTGTAATCTTTCTACAGCACATACCTCTCGTTCTTTTCGATGACCACTTTCACACCATCTTCCCCTACATGCCTTGTGTTCGCTCTGATGGTGTTACGACTTTCTACAATACAGTTTTCAATATAAGTATTGTCCCCAAGATAAACATCATTCAGAATGATAGAATTTTTAATTACACAATTGTTTCCGACGAATGTCTTCTTAAATAATATAGAATTTTCGACGGTACCATTGATAATACTTCCACTTGCAATCAAACTGTTCTTTACAACCGCACCCGGATTATACTTTGCAGGCGGCAGGTCGCTTACCTTTGAATATACATCTGGCTGTTCCTTGAAGAAGTAGTTTCTTACCTCCGGTTTCAGGAAATCCATATTCGTCCGATAATATGCATCCACGGTCGAAATACTGTTCCAGTAGTCTTTTATTTTATAACCATATATTTTCTTCAGATTCTTGTATCTGATGAGAATATCGGTCACAAAATCATGTCTGTCCTCTTCCGCACAGTGTTCGATCATATCGATCAGATGTCTTCTCCTGATCACATAAATCCCGGTGGAAATAGTGTTGGACTTAGCCACCATCGGCTTCTCTTCAAATTCTTCCACGCGCATCGTATCATTCATCTTCAATGTTCCAAACCGGCTCGCATCCTCTCCTGGAGCAAGTTCTTTACACACGATCGTAATGTCTGCGCGTTTTGCTATATGATATTCCAGAACCTTGTTATAGTCCATCTTATACACCGCATCGCCGGATGTAATGATAACGTAAGGTTCGTGGCATCTCTTCAAAAAATCAAGATTCTGGTAAATCGCATCTGCGGTTCCTCTGTACCAGTATCCGTTATCTGCTGTGATTGTCGGGGTAAATACATAAAGTCCGCCCTGTTTTCTTCCGAAATCCCACCACTTGGAGGAATTCAGATGTTCATTCAACGAACGGGCATTATATTGTGTTAAAACTGCCACTTTCTGAATATGTGAGTTGGACATATTACTGAGTGCAAAATCAATCGCCCGGTAACTTCCTGCGATCGGCATTGCTGCTACTGCACGTTTCTGTGTAAGTTCTTTCATCTTATAACTGTTGCCACCCGCTAGAATAATTCCTACTGCTCTCATACCCGTTCACCTGCCTTTATCAAAGTCTCTCCGCTGTCCAGTATGCCATCCGGGTAATCCTCTGCCGTTGTCTTACCACTGATCGCAGTATTTTTTCCAATCTGTACTTTTCCCGGGATTACCGAATTCTCTCCAATCGTTACCAGTCCAAAAGAATATACGGACGGTTTCTGGCGGTTCGGTACATCTCTTCCGATTCCCATTACAACTTCATCACCGATTTTACTGTTCTCTGCGATAATCGCCTTGTCCACAACACAGTTTTTGCCGATCACTGCATCCTTCATAATGATAGAATCTCTCACAACGGTTCCTTCTTCTATCACAACACCAGATCCGATAACACTATTGTGAACTTCACCGTAAATTTCTGATCCATTACCGATAATGCATCTGTCGATCACTGCCTGTTCGGAAATATACTGCGGCGGCAGGATGCCACTGTTTGTATAAATCTTCCAGAACTCTTCATAAAGATTGAACTCTGGAATGATATCGATCAGTTCCATATTCGCTTCCCAGTAAGAACCAAGCGTTCCTACGTCTTTCCAGTAACCATTGTACTCGTAAGCAAATAAGCGTTCACCTTTTCTGTGACAATATGGAATAATATGTTTACCAAAATCACATCCAGACTCATCTCTCATCGTATGCAATGCTTCTTTGAGCACCGGCCAACTGAAAATGTAAATTCCCATAGATGCGAGATTACTCTTCGGCTTCTCCGGTTTTTCCTGAAATTCTGTGATCCTTCCATCATCATCTGTGATCACGATTCCAAATCGGCTTGCCTCTTCCATCGGCACCGGCATCGCTGCGATCGTCACATCCGCATTATTCGCTTTGTGATAATCCAGCATAACTTCATAGTCCATCTTATAGATATGATCTCCGGATAAGATCAGTACATAATCCGGATGAAAAGTCTCTATGTAATCAATATTCTGATAAATCGCATTCGCAGTTCCGGTATACCATTCACTGCTCGTGCTCTTCTCATATGGCGGTAAAATCGTTACTCCACCATAATTTCTGTCCAGATCCCACGGAATTCCGATTCCGATATGAGCATTCAATCGAAGCGGTTGATACTGTGTCAGTACTCCCACGGTGTCAATTCCAGAATTAATGCAGTTACTCAGAGGAAAATCAATAATCCGGTACTTTCCTCCGAAAGCTACTGCAGGTTTTGCAACTTTAGCAGTTAGGACTCCAAGTCTGCTGCCTTGTCCGCCTGCCAGAAGCATTGCTATCATTTCCTTCTTTCTCATGTCTTCACCCCTTCACAGTCGTTTATTATCTTATTATAGCATATATTTATCCTTCCGTGAACATTTTTCACAATTTTAGTAAACGTTTCGTGACCTTTTTATGAAAATATACCAAGAAATTTTAGGTTGGTTTTTTTGCCAGATATGTTTATAATAATATGATAGAAGTAAGTAAATTATGAACACTTTCCGGCAACCCGCCGGAGCATTAAAACTAAGGATGGTAGCTTATGTATAAAATCAATTTTGAACAACCGGTACACGTACACTTCATTGGAATTGGCGGAATCAGCATGAGTGGTCTGGCAGAAGTTCTTTTGGAAGAACATTTCACAATCTCCGGATCAGATAACAAACGTTCTCCGCTTACAGAACAGCTTGAGAAAGCCGGCGTCACTATTTTTTACGGACAGAAAGCTTCTAATATAATAGAAGGAATTGATGTTGTTGTTTACACGGCAGCAATTCATGAAGACAACGAGGAATATCAGGCAGCAGTCCAGAAAGGACTTCCTATGCTGAGCCGTGCCGAACTCCTCGGACAGTTAATGACTAATTATGATACTCCGATCGCTGTATCCGGAACCCATGGCAAGACAACAACAACTTCCATGCTTTCCCACATTCTTTTAAGTGCCGAGATGGATCCAACGATTTCTGTCGGCGGTATTTTAAAAGCCATCGGTGGTAATATCCGCGTCGGTAATTCCGAAATCTTCCTTACAGAAGCATGCGAATACACGAACAGTTTCCTGCATTTCTTCCCGAAGATTGGAGTTATTTTGAACATTGATGAGGATCATCTGGATTTCTTCAAAGACCTTGCGGATATCCGTCACTCTTTCCGCAAGTTTGCTGAGCTATTGCCGGCAGACGGCACACTTGTTATTAATGGTGAGATTCCGGAGCTTCACGAGATCACAGACGGGCTTGCATGCCGTGTTGTAACTTATGGTCCGGACAGTTCTTATGACTACAGTGCAACAAATATTCTTCACGACCAGATCGGAGAGGCTTCTTTCGATTTCGTGAAAAATGGAGAGTTTGTAACAAGAATCGCACTCTCTGTCAACGGAGATCACAACGTATCTAACGCACTGGCAGCACTTGCTGTGGCTGATATTCTGAAAATCGATCCGAAGACGGCCGGACAGGGACTGAAAGATTTCCACGGTACAAACCGCAGATTTGAATACAAAGGTGAATTTGACGGCGTCACTGTCATTGATGATTATGCACATCATCCGACAGAGATCACTGCTTCCCTGACTGCTGCAAAACATTATCCACACCGTGAGATCTGGTGTATTTTCCAGCCTCACACTTATACACGTACCAAGGCTCTCTTCCCGGAATTTGCTGAAGCATTATCTCATACGGATCATGTGATCCTTGCAGATATTTATGCCGCAAGAGAGACAGACACACTCGGCATCTCTTCCAAAGACCTTGCAGACGCAATCGCTGAAAAAGGTGCAGATGTATATTATTTTCCTTCTTTTGAAGAGATTGAAAACTTCTGTCGCGAACATTGTCAAAAAGGTGATGTGTTGATAACTATGGGAGCCGGAGACGTTGTAAACATTGGGGAAACGCTCGTTAAGTAAGAGTTATCCACATTTTCCACAGGATTTTATCCACAAAAAACCTGATTTTTGGCTTAAAAATTTCTTTTTTGCCCGGTCAACTGATGTTATAATGATCCTGCAACATTTGAAAGACATTAGGAGGCTCATCAGGCGGGTATGAAAACACTGACTTTAACAAATCAGGCAAAAAAAACAGTTACGGTTCTGGAGAACGAATTCATTGACCGGTATATGCCAAAAGCAAATGGAGAATATGTAAAGGTTTATCTTATGCTTCTTCGCCACCTGGACGAGTCTGCCTCTTTGCCGGCTCCGTCCAGACTAGCTGATCTTTTAGAGTGTACGGAGAAAGATATTTTACGCGCTTTCAAATACTGGGAAGGTCAGGGACTTCTCGAGTACAAAGAAGAAGCTCCGGATCGTTCTTTACAAGCTGAAGTTTCTCCATCAGAAGCTTCGCTGACTGTTGCACCGGTTTCGGGCACGGACAAGTCTGTGAACACCAGAAAGCATGGTAACCGCAAGGAATTTAAAGAATTACTTTTTGTAGCTGAACAGTATCTTGGCAAGACTTTATCTGCTACAGATATTAATGCGATTACATATTTTTATGAGACATTACAGATGTCAGCTGATTTGATCGAGTATCTAATCGAATATTGTGTTGAAAACGGACATAAGAGTATCCATTACATCCAGAAAGTTGCTTTATCCTGGCACAGTCAGGATATCCGCACTGCAGAACAGGCAAAGACCAATTCTGTTCTTTACAACAAGAACTGCTATTCTATTCTGAATGCTTACGGAATCAAAGGACGTGCTCCTGCAGCATCTGAGATCGCATATATCCGCAAGTGGCACGACGAATATGCTTTTTCTCTGGAAATCATTCTGGAAGCATGTGACCGAACCATGAATATGATCCATCAGCCGAATTTTGAATATACAGATTCTATTCTGAAGAACTGGTATAAGAAAAACGTCCACACTTTAGAAGACGTCTCTGTTCTGGATGCCGCATTTACACGTGCGAAAGCAGACAAAGCCAGACAGCAGACAACACAGCCTTCCAAACCTTCCGGAAGAAATAAGTTTAACAATTTTGAAAACCGCTCTTATGACATGAACGATCTGGAGCGCAGACTGATACAGCAATAAGCAGACAAGGGAGATTTTCTTTATGGCACTTTCAAATTCACAGTACAATGAACTGATGCGCATCTATGAGCAGCGCCAGCTGGACGCCGTCCATCAGGTGCAAGAGCGCTATGAACGCGTCACACAGGCGATTCCTGAGTTTGCAGAAATAGATAACGCCATCTCTTCTGCCAGTATCCGACAGGCGAGACTTCTGTTAAATGGCGAGACTTCTGCTCTGGCAGATTTAAAACAAGAGATACATACCTTATCTGCCCGCAAGAAAGAATTACTCAAATCATATGGATATCCGGCTCATTATCTGGAGCCGCATTATCTCTGCCCGGACTGCAAAGACACGGGCTATATCGGAACGAATAAATGCCACTGCTTCAAAAAAGCAATTGTGGATTTATTATATACACAGTCAAACTTGCAGGAGATTTTAAAATCCGAGAATTTTTCCACACTTTCTCTGGATTATTACTCACGCAACCACATAGATCCGGTAACAGGACGATCCTCTCTGGATTCTATGAAGACTGCTCTACATGCATGTCATGAATTTGTAGATACATTTTCCACGGATTTTCGGAACATACTATTATATGGAGACACCGGTGTCGGCAAGACATTTCTGTCAAACTGTATTGCCAAAGAGCTGATAGATGCTGCTTATTCTGTCATCTACTTTTCTTCCAAGCATTTTTTTGATATACTTGCTGAGAATACGTTTGGCAAAAAGGATTCAGATTCTTACGATGAGGAATCCCCGGACACCAATTACATTTACAACTGTGATCTTCTGATCATTGACGATCTCGGCACAGAGATGGCAAATGGTTTTACATCTTCCCAGTTGTTTGCGTGTCTGAACGAACGTATTTTACGCCGGAAATCTACGATTATTTCTACGAATCTGGCATTAGATGATATCAAAAACATCTATTCAGAAAGAATTTTCTCCCGGCTCAGTAGCAGTTATACAATGCTTCGTCTGACCGGAGATGATATTCGCATCCAAAAAAAATTATTAAACCTAGGAGGTACAAAAGATGTTACGTCGTAACGAACGTGTTCTGGATAATATACCTGTTGGAGCTCTTGGAATCATTGCCCTTGACGGATGTCAGGAGATGGGAAAAAGAGTTAATGACTACATCGTAAACTGGCGTCGTGAAGACAGCCACGAATTTAAAAATGATGTAGTATTCAAAGGTTATGAAAGAGACAATTACCTTATTGATGCAAAGGTTCCGCGTTTTGGTTCCGGAGAAGCCAAAGGTATTATTGGTGAATCTGTCCGCGGTAAAGACCTGTATCTAATGGTTGATGTATGCAATTATAACCTGACTTATTCCCTGAGTGGACATACAAACCATATGTCTCCGGATGATCATTTCCAGAATCTGAAACGTGTCATCGCAGCCGTTGGCGGAAAAGGTCGTCGTATCAACGTGATCATGCCATTCCTTTATGAGAGCCGCCAGCACAAGAGAAGCGGACGCGAGTCTCTGGACTGTGCACTTGCTCTGCAGGAGTTAGTACGCATGGGTGTAGACAACATCATTACTTTTGATGCACATGATCCGCGTGTACAGAATGCAATCCCGCTCAGTGGATTTGAAACCGTTCGTCCTACCTATCAATTTGTAAAAGGACTTTTACGCAAATATAAAGATCTCCAGATCGACAGCGAACATATGATGGCGATCAGCCCGGATGAAGGTGCTACCGGTCGTGCTGTTTACCTTGCCAACGTATTGAATCTGGATATGGGTATGTTCTACAAGAGACGTGATTATACAAAAGTCGTAGATGGACGCAACCCGATCGTTGCACATGAGTTCCTTGGTTCTTCTGTTGAGGGAAAAGATGTAATCATCTTAGATGATATGATTTCTTCCGGTGACAGTATCTTAGATGTTGCCAGACAGTTAAAGCGCCGCAAAGCAAAACGTATCTTTGCCGCCGCAACATTCGGACTGTTCACAAACGGACTGGACAAATTCGACCAGGCATACGAAGAAGGTACTATTGATGGTATCCTGACAACAAATCTGATCTATCAGACACCTGAACTTCTTGAGCGCCCTTACTATATCAACTGTGATATGAGTAAATATATCGCACTCTTAATCGACACACTGAACCATGACGGTTCTGTCAGCAGCATTCTTTCCCCGAACGAAAGAATCCAGCACGTTGTTGAGAAATATAAAAGAGGAGAAGAGATTTAAATCATCTCTTCTCACATTTAGAATCATATAGCCAAAAAGAGCTTCCCCGCAGTTTTTAAGTATCCTTCTCTAACCACGAGATAACATACTTCTTCGATTTGTTTATATCTGCTTGGAAGCTCTTTTTTATGGCATCATACATTTTCCTTATTATACGGAATATGCATTTTCTTAAGCAGTTCTTCTTCCCGTTTCTGGCACGTAAAGATCAACACCTGTTTTTTATTTTCTGCAAGCCACTGTAATGTATTTGCCAGACGTTTCTCATCATAAAATCCAAATGTATCATCCAGAATCAGTGGAAATTCTTCTTCATAGAGAAATTCTGCGGCTGCAATACGAAGTGCAAGATAGATCTGTTCCGCTGTTCCACGGCTCACCTGTTCTATCCGGATTTTCCTGTCCTCTGTAATGAGATAAATTCGCGTGTCTTCGTCTACAAAAAGCCGCTCGTATTTTCCACCTGTAAAGGCACAGACAATCTCAGATACTCTGCCATTTAACAACTTGTCCGTCTGCTCGCGCAGTCTTCCCGACAAAGCTTCCAGTTGTTCATACGCCATCGTAACCGCGTCTCTCGTCTGCTGTAATCTCTCAATAACATCATCTGTCAAATCTAGTTCTTCCAGCTGTTCTTTCAGATTCTCATATTGTGTCTGTTTCTCTTTCGATTCTGCTTCTATGCGGTTCTGTTCCCAGAGCAGTTTCTCTCTGGTTGCTTTTTCTTCTTCCGGTCGGATCTTTTCAAGTAGAATCTCCGGCTCTGTTTTTTCCTTACGTTTACTTACCTTCATCCGATTCCAGATATAAATCAGGCAGCACAGGAAAATGATGATCGCCATCAGATAATTCCACGGTTTTGACACAATAAATAATGGGGAAATAATCAAAAGAACAAATACGATCAGCTCCATCGGATGAATCCGCCATTTGGAAACTTCTTCTGTATAAGCCAGACTGTCTTTTTTATTTTTCTGTTTTCCCATCTCCCGGAGTGCCAGTTCTTCACTGATGCGGCTCTTCTCTTCGGTGTACTTATGGATATCTGTCCATACATAGGATGCTTCCTGCTCCGTAATTTCCTGCTTTTTCTGTCGTTCTTCCAGTCTTATTTTTATCCGGCGTTCTATGTCCTTTTTTCGTTCCTTCAAGCGGGCAAATGCCGCCCCCAGATCGATGTCTCCCTTATCCTGCGCACAAGCATTGGTTGCATAATTGCGAAGCTCTGTTCCAAGTGAAGCATCCGGTGTTACTTTCAATTGCCCACAGGATATTGTATTCTCGTATCCTGAAGCAGTCAGCCCATCGAGCAGCATTTCCATATCTCCATTTTCTACCGAAAATTCTTCTCCGTCTTCCTCACAGAACAATTCTGCCTTTCTCCCTGTTTTTTCAAATGATCTCTGTAGGCAGAATGTCTTGCCTCCCGCTTCAAATCGCAACACACCTGCATAGTAATTAGGATTTTCCCACGGTTCATACAGATGACTTTCATCAGTTGCTGAAGCACGTCCACGCTTTCGCTCCATCCCAAATAACATCCCTTTCAGGAATGTGTAAATCGTTGATTTACCTGCTTCATTTTCTCCATAAAACAATTGTATGCCGTCATTTACAGTAATTCTGCGATCTGCAAAACGCCCGAAATTCTTCATCCAGATCTCTCGTATACGCATAACTAACCCCTTCTTGTATCCATCAGCGCCTGTACTCCCTCACAAAGCGCACGATACTGTATGCTTTCCTGTGGATATTCTGATAATTCTTCGATAAATGCCCCCAGGATATCTTCTTTATGCTGTTTCATAAGCTGCTCAAAATCATATGTCGGCGTTGTCCGATCAGCGATTTCCAGTATATTCCATCCATGTTCATTTCCAAACGCCGGATGACCGTATAACCTGTCACCGGGAGAAAATCTCCGGACCGTCTCAAACATAATATCAGGATCCCTGAAGCCGGTCAGTATAAATTTATAAAAATGCTGTTCTCCCTGTTCGCGGATGCATGCTTCTATTCGCTCCTGCAGCTCCTGATCGGTAAACTGCGGTGTCACTGTGATTTTCTCATGGATGTAACGTCTGACACTTGCCGGTACAAAACGTATCCTGCAGCCTTCACCTGTTATTTCACCTTTGATAAAACCATGCTTTCCGGTATCATTCTTGTCGATTGGTTCCAGCGCACCACTGTATGCCGCTTTCCCATCTATCACAGTCTGTGGCTTATGAATATGTCCGAGTGCCACATAATCATAATCTACGCGCCGCAGATCCTCTCTGTTAAATGGAACATGTGTCTCATCTCCTCCATGCAGCAGCAAAATTTCGTATTTTTGTCTTCCCTTTTTCAACCGGCTGATATCCAGACGTTCTCTTATCTCCCGCAAATGATAACTAAACCCACAGACAGATGTACTGATCTCCGGAAGTTCGATACACTGCGGCTCATCTGCCGATATCATATGCACATGTTTCTGCCAGTGAAATGTACGGTAATAAGAATCTTTTTTTATGTAATCGTGGTTTCCTGCGACCAGAACCACCTGTGTTTTTGTCAATTTTCCAAACAGGTAACTGACCTCTTTTAATTCACGAAGCAGCGGTTGTCTGTGAAACAGATCTCCCGCAATCAGTAAAAGATCTATCTTCTCCCGTTCACATGTCTCGATCACATTGCGGAAGCTATTCCAGATCTCCTTTTTTCTTTTCTCTGCGAGTCCGTTTGGCAGGTCTGGACTTGCCCCTAAATGTATGTCCGCGAGGTGCAGAAACTTCATCTTCTTCTCCTTCCTCCTGCTCCTTCTTTGAAGGCAGTGTTACAATAAATTCTGTCTTCTGATCGTTGCTCTTCGCACGTACATGCCCACCGTGCAGTTCTACGATTTCCTTCGCGATCGCAAGTCCCAGTCCGGCTCCACCGGTACCGCTGGATCTCGAACCGTCCACACGGTAAAATTTCTCAAAAATTGTCTGCAACATTGTTCCCGGAATCTTATCCCCTTCATTGCTGAATACAATCTCTACGTCATCTTCTTTTTTCTGTGCACAGATCTGGATCTTCGTTCCGGCATAGCAGTATGCAATTGCATTTCTTAAAATATTATCAAAAACTCTGGCAAGCTTATCCGGATCTCCGGTCACTTCCAGATTTTCTTCCACTTCCACTTCACAACACAGGTTCTTGTCCTGCAGTACGCCGTACAGTTCGTCCGCAATCTGCTCCAGCATCAGAGATAAATTAATCTCAACCGGTTCCAACTCTATGTCCTGCAGATTATAGCGGGTAATATCAAAAAATTCATTGATCAGATCGCCAAGCCGCAGAGATTTCTCTAATGCGATGTGAATGTACTTTTCCCGTTCTTCATCTGACATGTCCGGATGGCTGTCCAGCATCGTAAGATAAGCTACGATGGACGTCAGCGGTGTCTTCAGATCATGTGCAAGGAAAAGCACCAGATCATTTTTCCGTTTCTCGCCTTCTTCCGATTCCAGTTCCTGTCTCTTAATCGTTGCCTTGATCTCATTGAGACGGATCTCAATTGGCTTGAGCTCCGTGATCAGATGCACCGGTTCGTTGGAGTCTGATACAATATTTTCGATTCCGTCTCCCACCTGATCCAGATATTTTGTCATCTTTGAGAGCGCAATATAGAAAAAGAGCGCAAATAGAAGCAGGAAACCGACAACCATGAAAAAGGTCTTATTGTCTCCGATCAATTTCCAGTATAAATGAATCGCTGTCGATTCATCAATATTCAGGTCTTTCAGATATTTAATGAAAAACTTGCTGAATTTGTCATTATACGGTCCATCGATAATATAGCGCAGAATAAATCCACCTACCAGCACGGTCAGTGCCGTTACCAATACCGTCTGCAATAATATACTGAATTTGAGTTTCCGATAATTATTCTTCAACTTTATATCCCACTCCCCATACGGTCTTTATGAAATCAGATTTGCCGGTCGGTATGTTCATCTTCTCCCGCAAATGACGAATATGCACCATCACCGTGTTATTGCTGTTCTTATAGTAAGTCTCGTGCCATACTTTCTCGAATAATTCTTCTGAGCTTATGACTTTGCCTTTGTTCTCACAGAGCAGCCAGAGAATATCAAACTCAATCGGTGTCAATGTCAGCGGAACTTCATTGTAAACACACTCATGAGACTTTCGGTTTAATAAAAGTCCGGCAAAATCAATGATATCTCCGGTGTCTTTACTGCCTTCATTGTACTGCGTATAACGTCTGAGCTGTGCCTTGACTCTTGCAACAAGCTCCAGCGGATTGAACGGCTTCGGAATATAATCATCTGCCCCCAGTGTAAGCCCTGTGATCTTATCCATATATTCCGTCTTTGCAGTCAACATAATTACCGGAAATGTGTATTTCTCCCGGATCTGTTTTAAAATCTGGAAACCATCCACATCCGGTAGCATAATATCCAGAATTGCAAGATCAATCTTCGTGCTGTTAATGCAGTCCAGTGCCTCCTGCCCTGTATAAAACTTCAGAACCTGATACTGATCATTCTGTAAATACAGTTCAATTACATCTGCAATCTCTTTCTCATCATCCACTACTAATATATTCATACAATCCCTCCTGAAAACCAGGGGACGGGGCATTTCTCAAAAAGCCCCGTCCCCAATTAGTAATTAAATCTTACAGTTCGCAGTTATTGACTGTTCTTGGGAATGGAATCACGTCACGGATATTTCCCATACCTGTCAGATACATCACGCATCTCTCAAACCCCAGACCGAATCCTGCATGTCTGGTAGAGCCATATTTTCTAAGATCCAGATAGAACTTGTAGTCTTCTTCCTTAAGTCCCATCTCGTTCATACGTGCAAGCAGCTTGTCGTAATCATCCTCTCTCTGGCTTCCTCCGATGATCTCACCGATTCCCGGAACCAGACAGTCTACAGCGGCTACCGTCTTATTATCATCATTCATCTTCATGTAGAATGCTTTGATTTCCTTCGGATAATCGGTTACGAATACCGGACGTTTGTAGATCTCTTCTGTCAGATAACGCTCATGCTCTGTCTGAAGATCTGCGCCCCAGGATACTTTATATTCAAACTTATCATTGTGTTTCTCCAGGATCTCAATTGCTTCTGTATAAGTCACTCTTGCGAAATCAGAAGATACGACATTCTGCAGTCTCTCTAAAAGTCCTTTGTCAACAAATGAATTGAAGAACTTCATCTCTTCCGGGGCATTCTCCAGTACATAATTGATGACATATTTTAACATAGACTCTGCAAGAATCATGTTATCATCCAGATCTGCAAATGCCATCTCTGGCTCGATCATCCAGAACTCTGCTGCATGTCTTGTTGTATTGGAGTTCTCTGCACGGAAAGTCGGTCCGAATGTGTAAATATTGCGGAATGCCTGTGCGTATGTCTCACCGTTGAGCTGTCCGCTTACAGTAAGACTTGTCTCCTTGCCGAAGAAATCCTGTGAATAATCTACCTGCCCGTCTTCTGTCTTCGGTACATTCTCCATATCAAGTGTTGTCACACGGAACATCTCTCCTGCTCCTTCACAGTCACTTCCTGTGATCAGTGGTGTATGCACATATACAAATCCTCTCTCCTGAAAGAACTTGTGAATTGCGTAAGCTGTCAGTGAACGCACACGGAATACAGCCTGAAATGTATTCGTTCTCGGTCTCAGATGCGAAATAGTTCTGAGATACTCAAAGCTGTGGCGCTTCTTCTGAAGCGGATAATCCGGTGCTGATGCACCTTCAACTTCGATCGTATCTGCCTGAATCTCAAATGGCTGTTTTGCCTGTGGTGTTGCTACCAGTGTACCGGTTACGATAATTGCCGCACCGACATTCAGTTTGGAGATCTCTGCGAAATTCTCCATTTTATCATGATATACGATCTGCAGTGGTTCAAAAAATGTTCCGTCATTCACTACAATAAATCCAAATGTCTTTGAATCACGGATGCTGCGAACCCATCCACCAATCGTGATTGTCTTATCCAGATAGTTTTCTTTGTTCTTGTATAAATCTCTGATTGAAATCAATTCCATGCTAATTTAACTCCTTTTCCTGTACAGCGACAAAAATAGCCGCAATATGCTCTTGGTATTATAACATATTGCGACCCGTTTTTAAAGTCTCATACCTATTAAATCCTGTGTAGATTCTTAAGTGAAATGTCCAGGATCGGTGCGGAATGTGTCAGTGCACCGCTGGAAATATAATCCACTCCGACATCTGTCATTCTCTGGATATTTTCCAGTGTTACATTGCCGGAACATTCTGTCTCGGCTCTGCCGTCAATATATGCAACTGCTTCTTTCATCTGCTCCGGTGTCATATTGTCCAGCATGATAATATCTGCCCCTGCTGCCACCGCTTCTTTAACCATGTCAAGCGTCTCAACTTCTATCTCGATCTTACGTACAAACGGCGCATATGCTTTTGCCATCTGTATCGCTTTTGTCACACTTCCGGCTGCTCCGATATGGTTATCTTTCAAAAGCACACCATCGGACAGATTATACCGGTGATTATATCCACCGCCTGTGCGGACTGCATATTTCTCAAAAATACGCATATTCGGCGTTGTTTTTCTTGTATCCAGAAGCTTGATCTTACTTCCTTTCAGATAACCCGCCACCGTATGTGTATACGTTGCGATTCCACTCATTCTCTGTAAATAATTAAGCGCCACACGCTCTCCGGATATCAGTACGCGGATATCTCCTCTTACTTTTCCCATCAGCTGTCCTTTTTTCACTTCATCTCCGTCTTTGCAGGAAAAAATCACTTCTGTATCTGCATCCAGCAGTTCAAATACCCGTTTGAAAACATCCAGTCCTGCGATCACGCCATCCTGCTTGCAGATCAGTTCCACTTCTCCGTCTACCGCCTCCGGCATCACCGCATTCGTGCTGACATCTTCGCTTGATATATCTTCTTTTAACGCCTCCAGTATCAGATGATCTGCCTGAAGTGTCATTGAAATCTTATTCATCTTTGTTCCTCCTACGCTGTCTCTTTTTCCATCCGTGCATATTCTTCCGTAATGCAGTTTGCCGCACGCTTCGCAAATACCAGACTTTCCAGCAGTGAATTGCTTGCAAGACGGTTCGCTCCATGTACACCGTTGCAACTTGTCTCTCCTACTGCAAATAAATGCGCCATCGATGTATGACTGTTCCGGTCTACCCAGATACCGCCCATAAAATAATGCTGCGCCGGAACTACCGGAATACATTCTTTTGTCACATCATAGCCTTCTTCCAGACAATGCTCATAAATATTTGGAAAATGCTTTAAAATTGTCTCTTCCGGAATGTGTTCCATAGAAAGCCATACATATTTTGTGCCATCCTTTGCCATCTGCTCCCGGATTGCCTTTGTCACAACGTCCCTCGGCAGCAATTCATTTACAAAACGTTCTTTATCTTTATTATATAATACAGCGCCCTCTCCACGTACAGATTCGGAGATCAGGAAACGTCTGCCCGGCTTCTCGGAATATAATGTTGTCGGATGGATCTGCACATAGTCTAGATGCTCCAGACGGATATCATGTTTCTTCGCAACTTCCAGTGCATCTCCTGTTAAATGCGGGAAATTCGTAGAATGTTCATACCGACCACCGATACCACCGCTTGCAAAAATCGTATAATCCGCTTCGATCTTTAACTGATCTCCATCCTGCTCTGCCGCATAAATGCCACAGCATTTACCAGCTTCTTCTATAATATCTGTCATTGTTGTATATTCCAGAATCTCGACATTCGCTCTCTTCTTAACCTGAGCAAGCAGTTTGCTCGTAATCTCTTTTCCGGTAATATCTTCATGGAAGAGAATACGCGGTTTGGAATGTGCACCTTCTCTTGTATAACAGAACTCGCCGTTCTTCTTCTCAAAATCTACTCCGTAAGATACCAGATCATCAATGATCTCTCTGGAACTGCGGATCATAATGTCTACGGATTCTTTCCGGTTTTCATAATGTCCGGCTTTCATTGTATCTTCAAAATAACTATCATAGTCTGTCTCATCTCTCATTACACAGATTCCTCCCTGTGCCAGAAATGAATCACTACTTTCTAAATCTGCCTTTGTCAACATCAGAATCCGCTTATCTTCCGGGAGATTCAACGCATGGAACAGACCGGATACTCCGGTTCCGACGATAACCACATCCACTTTTCTCTCTTTCACTCTTATCCCTCCTAATTATATAGCAAGAGAAATTTTTTATTTTGCAAGCTGTAACATACGCTCCAGCGGAAGCTTCGTCTTCTCGCGAAGTTCTGCATCAACGTGTACTTCATTCTCTCCGGTCTGAAGGACATGCAGAACCTTGTCCAATGTAACCTTCTTCATATTCGGACATACCGGAACACTCTTTGGATAATAAAATTGTTTCTCCGGATTCTGACGCTTAAGCTCATATCCGACACCTTCTTCTGTGCAGATGATAAATTCCTCTTTCTCACTTGCTGTCGCATACTGGATAATTCCTTTTGTACTGCCTATGTAATCCGCATGCTTCAATACCCACTGGTTACATTCCGGATGTGCCAGCACTTCTGCTTCCGGATGCAAAGCTTTCTGTTCAAGAATTTCATCCTCTTCCATCCGCTCATGTGTCGGACAGAAGCCTTCATTATATATAAAATGTTTTTCCGGCACCTGCTCTGCAACGTGGTGTGCCAGATTTCGATCCGGGATAAAGAAAATGTTCTTCTGTGGAAGTGCTTTTACAATCTTCACTGCATTGGAAGATGTAACACAGACATCGGAATATTTCTTAAGCTCTGCTGTAGAGTTGATATAACAGACAATCGCCAGGTCATCATATTCCGCACGCACCTTCTGGATTGTCTCCACATCTGCCATATGTGCCATCGGGCAGTCTGCATCTGCTGCCGGCATTAATACGGTCTTATGAGGACTTAAGATCTTCGCACTCTCTCCCATGAATCCAACACCGCAGAATACGATCAGCTGTGCGTCCAGATCTACCGCTACTCTGCTCAGATAAAAAGAATCCCCGATATAATCTGCTATCTGCTGCACTTCCGCCGGCACATAATAGTGAGCCAGGATCACTGCGTTCTTTTCTTTTTTTAATTTCTTTATCTCTTCAATTACTGACATTGCTCCGTCACCTCGTTTATTTAAAGTCATACTATTATACCATACTGTCTTACATGTGACAAGACACTTGTACACAGCATAAGTTTACTGTCAATTTCATTAGAATATGGTATGAAAATTTAAAAATTCATGAATAAGTGTACGTTTCACTGCCCTTCCTGCTTGAATCCTGCCGCCGAATATGCTATACTATCACCCGTTATAACCCCACAAAAACAAGGTCTTATTGGGTTGACCGCCGATTTCCGGCGTAGGCCATATACCAACTGTATATGCCTCCGTGGCATTCGTCAGACATTCATGCAAGCATGCCGCCTGACTCATTGTTGCGCGAAAATGAATCGAGTGTTCGTGACCTTCCACTCGTAAAACAAAACTAAAGGAGATATGAAAAATGAAAAACAAAAACATCACTTACATGACACAGGCTGCCATGATTGCTGCCATCTATGTTGTCATCACCTATGTCGGTGCAGCTTTCTCGTTCGGAGAAGTGCAGGTTCGTATTTCGGAGGCGCTTACAATTCTTCCGGTCTTTACTCCGGCTGCCGTTCCAGGATTATTTGTCGGATGCCTGATCGGTAACATCTTAGGCGGAGCAATCCTTCCGGATATCATCTTCGGAAGTCTTGCCACTTTGATCGGTGCTTTCTTTACATGGAAGCTTCGCAACCAGAACCGTATCCTCGCACCACTTCCACCAATCATTGCAAATATTATTGTTGTTCCATTCGTTCTGCGTTATGGCTACGGTGTAACTTTACCAATTCCGTTCATGATGCTGACGGTAGGTATCGGCGAAGTGATTTCCTGTGGTATACTCGGACTGATCCTTGCATATGCGCTGGACAAATACAAACACATCGTATTTCAAAATGCATAAATATCAAACAAATTTGCGAGAATACGAAGCTCAGAACAATTCGTATAACATCTTTTAATTCTAATATCAAAAAAAGAGCTGCGTCAGTGTGAATTTTTCACCCTGTCACAGCTCTTTCTTAGTTAACTCCCAATATAATTTCCATTGGCTTTTTTATCCATCTTCTCCAGACTTACCGTATGGCTCTTGCCATTTTTCGCTTCAACATATGTCACATCCGTCTCCGTATAACCGATCAAAATCACATATTTTTTATTTTCCGTAACTGCGATCACAGGTTTTCCCTGGTTCATTACATATGCGATCTGTTCAGCTTTACAGCCACTCAAGTCCAACGCATCCTCGCCAAATGTCTTGCTGATCGCTTCCATCGGTGTCGCGCCGCCATTCAATTCAGAACGCAGTCCTTCTACCGGCTTACTTGTGGCGCTGATCTTATATTGCAGATCACGGTTGCCCCGCTGCCAGATATATTCCTGATTCTGATCAACCACTACACCTCCGTAGTTATCCGCTGATTGAATCGCATCGCCCGCCTGTTTGTAAATTTCCTGCAATTTTCCGTATCCAAATACATAGTATTCTTCTTTACTTTCTGCTTTCTGTACATTTACAACTTTCGGTTTCTCAAACAATACCTGTTTTGGTCTTAACAGCTTCGGTTCTTTGTCAGAAACTCCGTCTGCATAAGTCAGACGCATCTGCGCGCCTTTCAAATCAGTCTTATAAGTTTCCAGCATAATATTGCTTTCGTCTTTTTCTTCATTATTTGTAATATATTCTTCGGTTGTCTTAATGTATGTGCCGTTCTTTTTCTTTGCCTGCTCCAGAATAATACGGTTATCTTCTACTTTCGCATCCAGCACATAGATCTTCTTCTGGCTGTATTTCTTCACAACCTCCCCTTTACTGCTCCGAATTTCTACCTGATACATCGGATCTGTAGATTCTCCCGCCGCTGTCTTTCCAACGTCCGACAGGTGGAAACGTCCGTACACAAAATCACCACCGATAAATCCAAGCGGACGAACACCTTCTTTATTCTTTGCAGAAATTGTCCGTTCTTTTCCATTCTGCAGGTTCAGAATTGTAATTCTGGAAAAATCCTCATCTGCACAGTATGCTAACAGATGACTGTCTCCGGAAATAACATATTTGCCTTCCGTCAGACCAGTCTGTAATTCCTCACTCCGGTTCTTATTTACATCTGTCTTTCTTAAAACTCCATCATTTAACAGATATAACTCTCCGTTATCTTCACTGTAGTAAATTAATTTGCCGAGTTTCTGTGAAGTAATTCCATAGGACTGATCCGTCTGCACAAACACTTTCTCTTCTACGGAATTTTTCTCTATATCATAGTAGTAAATGGCAATACCGACCTCGCCTTCATGTTCGCCGCGGTTCATATAACCACATACGGCAAATGTGATATTTCCCGCTTTATCTGCTGTGAGCAGACGGATCTCATGTTCAGATGTAAGGTTTCTTGCATCATTGTTCTCTGTACTTGCAAAGCTAAATACAAGTGACAGCTCGTCGCGGTCCTTGTTATAATTCCACAGTTCATCCGCCTGCACAAATGACACGATCGTACCTTTTTTATTGATTAGATACGGAACGTCTGCATCCGTAATTCCAAGCAGTATTCCTTTTGCTGAAAGCACTTTGGAAGAAGGATCAAATACCTGTTCCACAGTCCGGTCATAATCAAGCAGATAGACTCTGCGTGCAGTCTTGTCGTAACGCACGCGGAAAAATTCTTTTACATTATACGTATCCTGTTTGTTTTTTTCGCCTTTGCATTTCACCCGATATTCAAGCTGGACACTCGTTCCTGTAGAAGTCGTCTCCTTTACGCTCCAGCGTTCACCGCCCTCAATCTCGGGCTTTAAATCGCCCCACGTAACCTGTGAATAATTGGAATGAATCGTTACATGCCCATAGGATGTATTGCTGCTCTCTTCATCCGCTTCCAGTGCTGTGCTGATATCCGTATCCGTATTCTTATCGACCGTTGCCTCATGGAATGCCTTGATATAATCCATGCAGGCACTCATATTTGTCTCATTCGTCTGCGCAACTCTTGTATAAAAATACACATCTTTTCCCGTCTCCAGATGAAGGATCACTTCCATTACACGCTCTTCACCGAGTACACTTGCCGAGCCAAGTGGAAGACTCACATCTGTTCCCGGATTCTTCACCGTATCTTCATGCAGACATTCTGTCCCATCCAGTGTATAAATCTTATATTCCAGACTGCTGATCTTATTGTCATATGGAATCAGCTCCATATCCAGTTTATTTTTCAATACAGGAGTAATCGTATCACGAACCTCTGTAATATTCATCTGTTTTGCATATCCCGGCACGGCATTGACACCAAATCCGTCACAATCAAATGAAATCTGTGGAAATGTCGCTGATCCGAGATCTGCTGTCATGGAGTCATCCCCTTTATTTGTCAGATAACTGAATACCAGAACAGCCATGATAAATACACCGGCTAAGATAATTCCATCTCTTATTCTTTTTTTCAAAATCATTCCATCTCCTTCAACAGTTGTCCCAGTGTCGGTTTCACATGTAAGAATGCTTCGCACTTACGGATTTCTTCTTTACTCTGCTCTCTGCTCTGTTCTTTTTTGTCATTCTTTATTGCACGGATAAGCAGATTTTTCGGCGTATGTTCCATATCGATAAATTCCAGTATCTGTACATCATAACCGACAGATTCCAGATATTCTGCACGAAGTCCGTCTGTCACAATCGCCGCAAAACGTTCTTTTAAAAGTCCGTATTTTAATACCGGTTTTAATATATCACTGGCAATCTGGCGGTTCACTTCATGCTGGCAGCAAGGAACCGACAAAATTACTTTTGCATTCCATCCAACCGCCTTCTCAAGTGCGAAATCCGTTGCCGTATCGCAGGCATGCAGTGTAACCACCATATCTACTTCACTCGCCCCTGTATAATCGGCAATATTTCCCTCCAGAAATTTCAGTTTCTCATAGCCATATTTCTCACTCAGTTCATTGCAGTGACGGATTACATCCGTCTTCAGATCCAGTCCGATCATGCAGACATCGTATTTCTTCAGTTCATGCAAATAATAATACATGGCAAATGTCAGATAAGACTTGCCACATCCAAAATCAAGGATTGTAACTTCCCTGTCTTTTGGAAACTGCGGCAACACATCTTCTACAAATTCAAGAAAACGGTTGATCTGCCGGAACTTGTCAAACTTCGCATGCACGATCTTCCCATCGGCAGTCATAACACCCAGATCACGCAAAAAAGGCACCATGGTTCCTTCTTCCAGAATATAGTGTTTCTTCCGGTTGTGCGTAAGATCTACCTGTTTCCAGTTTCCCTGCTGCATTCGTCTTTTGATGGTCACTTTTCCTTTCTTACTGACAAGAACCGTATAATTGTAAGTTCGCGTCTCCATCTGCATCTGTTTCATTGACTGCATATATGCAAGGATCTTCTCACAGGTCTCTTCTACTGATAAGTTCTCATGAAATGCCTGATTGTTGCGGAAAGACTCCAGCTGAAAGAGCAGTTCTCCCCGTTTTATAAGTGGACGGACGCGCACTTTCGTCACCCCCGTCTTATCATGGGCTCCGCTTAATACAGCGGAGCCGAAATCTTTATTTAATTGTTCATTTAATAATTTTCTTAATTCTTCCATAATCATATATTATAACAGAAAAATCAGATTTGTGTACTTTGTTCTTCCTGTACTTTCGGAAATGTAACGGTTGCCTTAAACAGATCACCGTCCAGATACAGTTCAAACTTACCTTTCTGCATCTCTGTCAGTGTCTGGGCAATGGAAAGTCCCAGTCCGCTTCCCTCTGTACTTCTGGAAATATCTCCGCGGATAAAGCGCTCTGTCAGCTGATCCGCATTGATATTTAACGGCTGTTCGGAAATATTTTTAATGCTGAAGATAACCGCACCTTCCGTCACTTTCAGATCTGTATAGATCCTGCTGCCCGTCATTGCATACTTGGCGGCATTATTGTATAAGTTCGCAAGGATCCGCCATGTTCTTCTTCCATCAATATAAACGAGTGCTTTTTCTTTTGGAAGATGCTGAATTTCCGTCAGATTTCTTTCTTCAAACTTCTCTTCATACTCTGCACTTGTCTGCAATACAAGCTCTGTGAAATCCAGTTTCATACATTCCAGCTTAATATTACCGGAAGTAATCTTAGATGCTTCCACAACATCTTCTGTCAATGTTTTCAGACGCATGGATTTCTGTTCCAGCACTTCGATGTATCTCTGGATTCTCGGATCATCGAAATTCTCATTTTTCAGGAGATTCACATAGTTAATGATCGATGTCAATGGCGTCTTAATATCATGCGAAACATTCGTGATCAAATTCGTTTTCAGACGTTCATTCTTAATGCTCGCTTCCACAGCCACTTCCAGACCGGCACCAACAGAGTTAATTCCTTCTGCCACTTCCTTCTGACTGCTAAACATACCTTCTGTCGGCACTTTATAGTCCAGTTCCCCTGCTGCAATCTTCTTTACACCGTCTTTGATCTTCGCTCTTCCGATTCCATCATAGACCAGATATACAAACACTGCAAGCTCCGCCAACAGCATCATGAACAGCGGAAATCCATAAGTATCTGTAATCATGACAATCCAGTGCAAAACAACAAAAAGTACAAAAAGCATGATATTACGCCACAGCGAAGACATATTCTGCGCAATATCTCTGACCAGGTGACAGAACATTCGTGAAAGACTGTTTTTCCAGACGATATGCGCTTTGATCCTGCGGACGAAACTTAAAAATCCGATCAGAAACATACTGCATGTATATGAACCGAAAATTCCTCCCACAATAATATATGGAATCGCATTTTTTACATAATCTGCCTGACTATAAAAAGTCCCCTCTGTTTTCTGTAAATAATCATCAAAGCAAACAAAATTACCCACTACAGCTGCTGTCACCCAGAGACCTATGATCAATACTGCGGCAATCTCCGTTTTCCACCGGTCAAATCCCGCCAGATGCATTTCTTCATCTTTTGCTCTGCGTCCCGCAATCGCTGTGAGCCAGATTACACAGATCACAAAAAGTGCAAATGCAATCACTGAGAGCATACAGATTCCACGGATAGCTGAACCGTATTTTTCATAAAGCTGATTTTCTGAATAAAAATGATCTGCAATCGGATAGTTTGTATTTACACATGCTGCAAAGACAAAATCCTTCTTTTGGATTCCTGTATTTTTAATCTCATCACGCCATGCTTCTGCAATCTCACTTCGAAGATTCGTCTTAAAATCCTTTAATTTGGATTTTACAATTACATATTTTCCGGTTTTACGGAGCAGCTTTAAATTGTTGTCCAGTTCCTGAAAATTTTCAAGTCTTTTCTGATTTGTATAAATCGTTCCCGCCTTCATATCTGCGTAAATATAATAGAAGTTCGAGTCTCCTTCTTCAATATCTTCATTCGTGTTCTGATATTCTGAATAACGCTCACTCAGACTGTCTACCACACTTGTCACAAGATTATAAGCATCATTCAGTCTGCCATTCCATCTGGAATCTTTATTGGCAAGATTCATCAGGCTGTCGGCTCCTACCGGGGCATACGGCTCTTCCATCGAATATCCATCATAGCTCCAACAATCTACATACTTTAATTCATTATTGCTGCCCTGAATCCCTCGAATCTCACTGCCCCCAACATAATTCTCGCTGTCATAATCATAATTTCCTGCCTTTAAAGAAGAAAGAATCTCTTCTGTAGATGTTTCGCTTCCTGCATTCAAAATAAATTTCAGTTTCTTTGCATTAACAAGCGCTGCAAATTTAGAATAGCGATAATAATGATAAGAACCATCTTTCTTTCTGCAGACAATAATCGGATTCTCCGCATTCGTATCTTTTGTGGAATTCATCGTGTCATTCCATTTCAGCAGATCCTTTAATCGATATGCCAGTCCGCTCTCATTCCTGCCCGTATATTTTTTTTTCTGATCATAAGCTTCAATATCTACGATTTTATTCGGATCAAATTTTCCTTCTGTTTCAAAATACTTTCGCGCACTGATTCCGTTCACAACCTGTGCCGTATAGTCCTTCATCTGAGTATTAAAATTCCTGGAATCCTCGTATTTTTTTGCCGGTTTTCCTTCAAAAATCTCCTGTCGGAAAATCGGATACGCGGTTACCCAGAGTCCACCTGTCGTCGCCGTGATCACAAAAATGTGCGCCAGAATAATCAGGATGAATTTCATTCCTTTTGACCGGTACCATTTACTTTTCATACATCGTCTCCTATATCTTTTATACCCTGCTACTTATAGGCAAATCTTTTCAATCTTATAACCGACTCCCCATACAACCTTCAGATATCTTGGTTCTTTCGGGTTGATCTCTATCTTCTCACGAATGTGCCGGATATGTACCGCAACTGTATTATCTACACCGATTGCATCTTCATTCCAGATATTTTCATAAATCTGGTCAATGGAAAATACTTTTCCCTGATTCTTTACAAGAAACAGTAAAATATTATATTCAATCGGTGTCAGTCTTACTTGTTCCCCATCAACTGTTACTTCTTTCAGATCATCGTTGATCACCAGTCCACCGGTCGTATAGACTTCTTCCCGCTCCTTACCGGATGTACTTCCAAGCTGTGTATATCTGCGAAGCTGGGATTTGACTCTTGCAATCAGCTCCAGCGGATTAAACGGTTTTGTCACGTAATCATCCGCGCCGACATTCAGTCCCAGGATCTTATCCGCATCTTCCGATTTTGCTGACAGTATAATAATCGGAATATTATTCGCTTCCCGAACTTTCAGTGTTGCACGGATTCCGTCCAGCTTTGGCATCATGACATCTATGATCAGAAGTTCCACATCTTTTTCTGTCTCCAGAATCTTAAGTGCTTCCTCACCGTCATATGCTCTCAGGATCTGATGTCCTTCCTGACTCAGATAGATCTCAATCGCTTCTACGATTTCTTTATCATCATCACATACTAATATTTTCGCCATTTTTCTTCACCTCATCTCTTACTATACAAGAATAACAGAAAAAATTTAAGGACAAATAAGGAATTTCCTTAAGAAATTATGAAAAGAGCCAAAAAATGTGTGTCGATGTCTGTCGCAGTTTTCCTTATTTTGTAGTATTATTAAGAAAAGTACCGATTTTCTATTATAATAGTCGAATAATAGTCATCACTTTTTTACTTTTGCAGGCGGTTTTAATCTCGGAAGAAGTGCGAGGTAATTTATGAGAAAACACGAAATTGAACAGCTTATCCGCTCACTTGGCATTGGAGCCACTTACCGTGGATATCATTATCTTGTCTATGGCGTATCCCTTTGCATGGACAATGAAGATTACCTGCTATCAGTAGATAAATTATTATATACCCGTATTGCAGAAGCTTACTTCACAACCGGAAGCAGCGTAGAACGTGACATACGCACAGTGATCCGCATTTGCTGGGAACGCGGGAACCGTCCCCTTCTTCAGGAAATTGCCATGTATCCACTGCATGCCCGTCCAACCGCGGGAGAATTTTTCGATATACTAGCCAATTACCTTAACAATCAGTTGCGTACAGAGGCCTGTCTTTAGGTTTTCTTCCCATCATCTTAAGGTCGTCTTAAGATTTTTTCGATTTCTTTTATAGTTTTAACATATTTTGGACATATTTATCTAATATAATAAGAGACAGATAGATGAGAAACACTTATCTATCTCCCCCCTCATAAAGTTAAGCATTGACACAAGTTCAATGCACACTTTACTCTCATTCCTTTAGATAACTATAAAAACAACGAAAACCCGTTAGCACAATGCTAACGGGTTTTCGCTATTGTTGAATTCTTTTATCTTCTTTATTTTTTTAAGGAACCTTTTATGTTCGATTGCGTTTTTCTTCCATAACGCGTATACTAAATAAGTGTCTGAGAGGTATTTCGAAAATATTATCCGTAAACCCCAAAAAAAGGAGAAAAAATATGGATCATATTGACGAACATATCATATCCTTATTACAGGAAAATGCCAGAATGTCCTTAAAAGATCTGGCAAAAGAAGTATTTCTATCTACTCCCGCTGTCTCTGCCAGAGTTGAAAAATTAGAGAAAGCAGGCATCATCACCGGTTACTCTGCAAAAATCAATCCTTTAAAACTAGGCTTTCATATTACAGCCTTTATAAATATGGAATTGGATCAATTCATTGGACATCTGCAAAAGTTTGGGAAAACACAAACTCAGATTGTTTTCTCTACCCCGGTAGAACCCCGCAGTCTGAACCTGGAACACATGGACGATCCACAATTGGGATCTGAACTTTCATAGTCAAACCTTCCCTATATTCCGATACAGCATATAATTTCAATCCCAGATCTGTCGCCATCTCTCTTGCAAGATAAAGCCCCATGCCGGTTGGTTTCTTGTTGACATTGATATCACTGCCGGTGAAGCCTTTATCAAAAATATACGGAAGATCGCAGGCTTTTACGCCACAACCGTTATCTTCTATATAAAGTATCCACATTTTCTTCCTATTTTCTTCTCTTTTTTCCACATGGATACGGATTTCCGGCTCTTTATCACAATATTTGACCGCATTGCTGATAAACTGTCCCAGCATAAATTCAAGCCCTATCCGGTCACTGTAGATTTGAATCCCTTCCGGCTCCATCTGGATATCCACGTGAAATTTCTTCTCCTCCAGAAGCGGACCGTAATCTTCCAGGACTTTCCCCAGTGATTCTTTAAGATTCAGCATTTCAAACAGATAATCTTTGTGACCACCCTTTAACCTTGCATAAAATAACATCTGATCGATCGATTCCTGCATACGTGTCTGAATATATTCCAGCTTATATCCGACCGGCTCTGAAAATTCTTCTTTATGATTTCCCAGTATAAATGCAAGCAAAGATAACGGCGTTTTTACCTCATGTGACCACCCTTCAATATACTCTTCATAATCTTCTGTCTTTTTCAACAGATTTTCTTTTTCTTTTCGTTGTATTTGCAGATAGTCGAGGAGATTCTGCATCCGTTCTTTCTCTGCTTTCCCGCAGTATAGCAATAACTGTTCTGCAGTCTTTTCCTCTGGTTCCTTTAAAAATAGAGCAAATGCCTCTTCTTTTTTCTGTTCTTTCTTTACGATATAAATGCAGACCCCGGCATACATTAATACGGTCATCAATGTGAGAACTCCTGCAAGCACTTGTAACACCTGGACATCTGCAAGCGCAAGAAATAAAATACAGATACCTTCCACACACCCTGTCAACAAAAGCCAGGGCATATATTCTGCTATTCTCTTTCCGTAGTTCTTCATCCTGTACGTTCTCCTTACATCATTTTTTTACTTTTCTTTTAATGAGTTGCCTGACATCTGCCTTTTATCACCGAATTTCCAAACGATAGCCTGTTCCCCGGATGGTTTCAATCTCTTCTTCCATATGAAGTTTCTGCATGGTTTTCTTTAATCTCGTCAGATTTACCTGCAATGCATTTTCATCGATAAAATCTATTGTATCCCAAAGTGCAATCGACAGTTCTTCTTTTGTCACGATCTGCCCACGCTTCTTAAGAAATACTTCCAGTAATTTCCCCTGATTCTTTGGCAGGACAATCGATTCATCATGGATATAAAGTGTATATGTCTGCTGATCCAGCAAAAATCTTTTCCCTTCCAGCAAATGCTTGCGGCCTTCATATCTTTTTAACACATTGGACACCCTCGCCAGAAGTCTTTCTTTCCGGCATGGCTTTGTCAGATATTCATCCGCACCCAGTTCCAGCGCACGCAGTTCATCTGCCATCTGGTCTCTCGATGTCAGTACACAGACCGGCGTCGTTCCTTTATGCTTCAACTCCCGACAGATCTGGAATCCGCTCTTCCCCGGCAGATTAAGGTCAAGCAGAACGAGATCAAGAGGAGCCTTAGAAAGCTCCTCTTCCACCTTTTCAAAATCTTCTACCGCCACGACTTCATATCCGGCCTTTTCCAGTATTTCTCCTAATTCTTCACGTATGAAGACTTCGTCTTCCACAATTCCTATTCGTTTCATAAAATCATACTTTCTTTTATTCTTCTCTTTCCGGCACCATCAGATACAACAGATATCGGTCGCTGAGTTTCTTGACTTCCAGAATATAGATCAATTCTACGATCAGAAGCAACAGGATCATCCCGCTTGCACTTAAGAGCAGTACTTTCTGTGTACCTTCTCCTGTTTCCACAAACAGGGAAAATAAGCTTGCCATCGCCGGAATACTTCCGGCTGCTCCTAAGAATACCGGAATGCCAAAATACCAGTTAATCTGCTTTCTTGCGGAACGGCAGAGCGCATTGGAGGTTGCTCCGAGCCGTATCAGAGTCTGATACCGTCTGCCAATTTTCTGCTGATTTGTCAGGAACTGTACACTGATTACCGTATTTCCAATAATCAGGAAAATCACTGCCAGATAGATTGTAATATAACTTGCACATACACCGTAGAACATACGTCGTCCAAGGCTCTGCAGAAAACAGTCATACGAAATTCCGACTTTGTCAAGTTTCTGGTTCATTTCCTGATATACACGGATAAGTCCCTGTTTTTCCGTTTTTGAAGGTTTTAGCACGCCATCCAGATATGTGGTGCCCTTTCCGGCTGTCATCTGTTCATAAGCCTTGTCCGGTACGATCAGCGCAAATCCAATTGTAATCGCGCGGTCGGCAACGATTTCTTTATTCATAACCTTTTCCCCAAGGCTCCATGTCTTTCCGTCCATTGTAACATGTATATTTCCCTGTAAGGCTTTACTCATTATTTCTTTAAACTCATCGGAATAAAGTGCCGATCCAAGGTAAACTGCTGCCTGGTGATCTTTCAATGCAAGAGGCTTTTCTCCTGCCTGTTTTAACAGCTCATTATACCCGGATAATGCAATAATATGCGGTGTATCTTCCTGTTCTATCTCCATTGCAAATACATTTTCATTCGGTGTCTTTCCATCTTTTTTCAACTTGTCTACGAGTTCATCTGCGTTAAAGCCAACTACCCGGTTCTTCTTTTTCGATGGTTTACCTTCCTTATCCAGATTTTCGATCGAAGATTCTATATATCCGGTTTTAATCTGGATCAGCTTTTCAAAATCTGAGCGAAGCCCGAACTTCTGCAATTTTTCAATAGTTGTACTGACGTCCTCATTGTCATCGTCAAATGTATAATCTACGACACGCTCGCTCTGTACCGTATAACTTCTGGCAATCCCGATTCCTGCACCGAACAGGCAGAGTGCTGCGAGGATCAGAATACAGCTCACCGCCGGGACGCTGCTCTTGCGGATAAACATTTCTTCCAGCTGGCGGAATGTAAACATTCCCAGTCTCTCGTGTCGGCTGCCCCATCTGCCCAGTTGTTCCAGTATCAGCCGGAAACCATAGAATACAAGAAATACTCCGGCAATTCCAAAGACTACTGTCCGTGCAAGAATAAGAAGGTCATCCCATATATGTCCACGGATTCCATCATAAAATGCCACAAACAATAACACGCATCCTGTCGCAAAGGCAAGCACATACAGAACCTTCGGTCTTGTTTTTCCCTGCTCTTTTGCCTGCGGATTCATAAGATTGCCGATCTCGTCCTTAACTACCGCGCCGCTTAAGAACAGGCACGCAAATAATTTTACCAGTATGAAACCGACAGCGGTTCCAATCACTGCAGCGAATGAAAATGTACTCTGATGACCGAGGATTCCAAGCCCCTCTACCTTCGCTGTGATCAGGCTGACCAACTCGGAAATGCAGACTGCAACCGGGATTCCTGCCACAAGGATCAGAAGACTGCTCTTAATATCTTCTGTCATCAACATAAAAAACAGCCGGCTCCGGCTCATGCCCATCATACGGTACACACCAAATTCATGTTTTCTCCGCTCCATCTGGTAACGTCCTGCAAAATATACGAGAAAGAACAAAATGCATAACGATGCGCCAAACAGTATCGGAACCATTTGAAAGATTTTCTGTATAGCATCACTTTCCATCTCTTTCAGGAAAATGATCACATCCTGCTTCGGCAGTGCCAGAATCACATAAAATGCAATTACGACAACGAGAAGTGAAGCATGAAACAATCCATTTTCCCTGCGGCTTCTCTTACTGTTTCTGGAGACAAGTTTAAAGAACATTTGCACTGCCTCCTCCCAACTGCGCCAACACTTTCAAAATGCGCTCGTAAAACTCCTGCTGGGATTCTTCTGCGAAATCTCTGCGCAGCTCATGGAAGAGTACTCCATCCTGGATAAATAAAATCCGTCCGCAATAACTTGCTGCATTTGCATCATGTGTCACCATCATGATTGTTGCTTTTTTGTTGCGATTTAAACCGAAGAGTTTCTCCATCAATGCTTTTGCATTACGCGAATCCAGTGCCCCGGTCGGTTCATCTGCCAGAATCAGGTGTGGATCCATGATCAATGCTCTGGCTGCTGCTATACGCTGTTTTTGCCCGCCGGACATCTGTGTCGGAAATTTGTCCAGTACATCCTGTATCTCAAGATATTCTGCCAGTTCTTTTAACTTCTGTTCCCCTTTTTTCTCTTCATATTTATGAAGAGCCAGCGGAAGAAGAATATTTTCTCTTCCGGTAAGGTTCTCTAAAAGTTCAAAGTTCTGGAAAAGGTAACCGATCTGGCGTCCTCTGTAATCGGAAAGTTCTGCGCCTTTCAACGAACGGATATCGGTTCCATTTACAAGAATCTGTCCTCCTGTCGGACGAATCACACTTGCCACGCAGTTAAGAAGTGTGGATTTTCCGGATCCGCTGCTTCCCATGATTCCTAAAAATTCCCCTGTCTGTACTTCCAGGCTGATTCCATCCAGTGCCTTTGTCTCATTTTTCTTGTTTCCATAATATTTACATAAAGATTCAATTTTTAAAATACTCATTCTCTGCTCTCCTTTCATTGATGTAATCATAGCATCTGTGGCTTCCAAATAACACTTACAGTGAATGAAAGGTTTCGCAGGCTTTCGTTTCTGGTATTTGATAATAATATGCCTTACAGCAGATCATCCTTAATATCTTCCTCTGTCATGCGAAGTCCGACCACACTCGAAACAGGCAGTGAAAATACGATTGCCTTCTCCTTACTCTTCAATCCGGTTTTCTCCATGATTGCTTTCATAATCTGTGCTTTCTGTGAGGAGCGAGTAACAATGAAGATCATTTCCTTCTCTTCCACGAGGGAAACACCAAGATATTTTCTGGCGAGCTCTGTTCCGGTTCCTTTCGCATGGACAACTGTACCGCCTCCCGCATTTGCTTCTCTTGCGGCTTCCATAACCGTATCGATATATCCCTGATTGGCAATGGCAATCATCAGTTCATAATCTGTCTCCTTCAATGCTGTTTCCTCCTCTTTTTCAAATGGCTGTTCCTGTATCAGATATTGCAGTGTCTTTTTGCCGCCTATGCTCGCAAGCGGCACTGCAAAAGCAATTCCCGTTCCCGGAACATCAATTTTCATATCAATGATCAGTCCGCGTTTCAGTCGTTTCCATGTATCTCCGGTCACGATGGAGAGGAAAAGAATCTTTTCTGTTTCTTCTAATCCAAAATAATTCAGCACCTCACTGTTCGCTGTCCCTTTTCCCAGTATTTCAAAAAATACCTGCTGTTCGTGTGTCTTATAAAATTCGCGAAACTTTTTTCTTGCGCTGCGGCTTGTGATCGCAGCCATCATATATAACCGGCTCATATTTTTCCGCCTTTCTAATTCCAATAAATCGTTTCATACTGTACGCTCTCACATCTACACTCCACTCTGGTCGGCACTAAACATGTGTCGTTGACATATAGCTCTTCTGATGTTATATGATACCAGTGAATTGCTCCGGATTCCAAGGTATCATCATAACTCTATAATATCCATGTCGCCGTATGCTTCCAGTGGCAGTACAGGAACCGCCTCTTCAGTCTGACGTTTCTTCTCCTGATGCTGGTAAACCGCACCTAGTATCTGTATCGTGATAAGTGGTGTCATCGCAACCATTGCCACAACACCAAATGCATCCGTAACTACATTTCCTCCAATCGCTTCGCATGCTCCCTGTGCCAGAGGCAACAGAAAAGTTGCCGTCATTGGGCCAGAGGCAACACCACCGGAGTCAAATGCTATCGCAGTGAAGATTTTCGGTACCTGGAACGCAAGAAGCAAAGAAACTGCATAACCCGGTATGAGAAACCAGAAAATAGAAATTCCGGTCAGTACACGGATCATTGCAAGCCCCAGTGAGACTGCAACGCCACAGGACAAACTCAGTCCCATTGCCTTCCCAGGTATCGCACCCGAAGTCAGCTCTTCTACTTGCTCCATGAGCACATAAACTGCCGGTTCCGCCTTTACGATGAAATAGCCGATCACCATGCCGATCGGTACAAGCACAAACGGATTCGGCAACCCTGCAAGTACCTGCCCCAGATAATTACCGGTTGGGAGAAATCCTACATTTGCCCCTGTCAGGAACAGCACAAGCCCAATGTATGTATACAGGATTCCAATTGCAATTTTCACCAGTGTCCGTTTCATCAGATGCAAAGCCAGTACCTGGAACACAAGGAAAAATACAACAATCGGAAGCAGTGATAATAGCATTTCTCTTATATAAAGTGGAAGTTCCGCTGTGAACAGTCTTCCAAGTTCTATCGAATCCTTCACATCCGGAATATGGATGCCTGCATAAACGCCACTCTCCGGGCGGTAAAGAATACCTAGAAGCAGGACGGCAAGTACCGGCCCGATTGAACAAAGTGCAACCAGACCGAAACTATCCGTTTCTGCATATTTATCACTTCGCACTGCGGAGAAGCCAACACCAAGCGCCATAATGAAAGGAACGGTCATCGGTCCTGTCGTGACTCCGCCGGAGTCAAATGCGACCGCCAGCGAATCTGCCGGCACAAAAAACGCAAGAATAAATATCACCGGATAAAACAAAAACAATAATCTGTAAAGCGCAATTCCAAATAACATACGAAGAACCGCAACCACAAGAAATATCCCAACGCCTGCCGCTACTGCAAAGATCAGAACATTGTTCGGAATAGACGGAACTTGTTCGGCAAGCACTTGCAGATCCGGCTCCGACACCGTAATAATAAATCCCAGCGTAAAACACAATAACACAATAAATGGAAGTCTCCTGGAACCGGCAATTCTCGTTCCAATTCTCTCTCCCATAGGCGTCATCGCAATCTCAGCTCCCAATGTAAAAAACATCATTCCCACAACAAGAAGAATCGCGCCCACTAAAAAAGCCATCAGAATTCCTGCCGGAATCGGAGCGATCGTAAAACTAAGCAACAGAACAATCCCTATGATCGGCAGTACAGCTTCCAATGACTCTTTTAGTTTTTCCAATAATTTTGACTGATATAACTTCAATCGATACCATACCTTTCCTTTTATTTTTTACGTTTCATGTGGACTAATTGTAACATACTCTGGTTAATTTTTCCTTAAGAAAATTTCGTTTTGTTTAAGAAAAGGAACATACTTTAGACACATTTTCCCTGTATACTAAGAGTCAGATAGTTGAAGAACACATCAACTATCACCCCCTCATAAAGTAGCACCGGTCAAGCCGGTGTGCACTTTACTCTCATTCCTTTAGATAACTATAACAACAACGAAGCCCGTTAGCCCTTGTGGTTAGCGGGTTTTCGCTGTTCTGTACTTGTTGCAAAATCCGCTTCGGTCAAATCTCGGTCAAATAATTTTCTAAAGAAATGTTGCACCTTTTCTATTCTCTTTCTTATTCTTGTTCTGATTATATGATTTCCTTATACAAATTCTGTAATTTATCCATTTCCGATTTTGCTTTATCATCTGTGACGTGCGTATACAAATCCAGTGTGATTGCTATGGAATAATGTCCGAGGAATCCTTGTACTACCTTTGCGTCAATCCCGGCTTCAAAACAACGCGTTGCAAAAGTATGACGAAGTGCATGTGGATAAAAATGCGGAATCGGTATAAACACTGTCTTGTTTTTCTCTGCCTGCTTTTTTCGTTCCTTATTGATAGATTTTTCTATCCAGTCTAACGTCACTTGAAAGGTGTGTTCTGTAATCGGTTTTCCGTTCTTTCCAACAAACACAAGATTTTCAAATCCCTCTAATGGTTGCCATTCACTAGCTGACAACTGCATTTCTTTCAACTGAATCCACTGACGTTTTAAAGCCTTATACACACTGTCCTGCATGGGAATCGTCCGTATACTGTTCTTTGTCTTTGGTGTCTGGTACTTGAATACATACTTCTTTGTTTCCTTATCTTTGATATACACCAACGTTTTATTTACAGAAATTTCCCGTTTCCGAAAATCTACATCATCCCATGTAAGCCCAAGCAGTTCTCCGCCACGCATTCCCGTTCCGAGTGCTACCTGTATGAGATTCTCGTGTATTCTCTCCTTTGCGTGTTCCAATACTTCCCGTTGTTCTTTCACAGTCAGTACCCGTATCTGTTTTGTCTTTGTTTTGGGAACTTCCACTCCTGCACATGGGTTGAATGTAAGAATCCTGTTATGCACTGCATATTTGAACATAGCATTGAGAATATTATACACATCCCGTATAGTCTTTGTGCTGTAATCATCATCTGCCATATTCTGAAGCAGACGTTCCAAAATAATCGGATTAAAATCTGCCACACGTTGTTTTCCTATCTGCTTCTTTATGTAACGTCTGTAAAAATCATCATAACGTACTTGTGTACTCTCCTTGATAGTCCGCTTCTTATGGGTATTCAGCCAGATATCAAACCATGTATCCAGAGTGATATTATCGCCCTTTCCTTTCAACCCATGCTTGACTTCATAGCGTAAATCTTCCATTTCTTGAACTAACTTTTTTAAGTCCGCATTATCTTTTGTATACGTTTCTCCTTTGTAATAAAACCGCCCTCTGTAAATTCCGCTTTTTCTCTGCATAATTCCCGGCGGTAATGGATTTCCTTTTAAGTCCTTGCCCAATCTGCACGCTCCTTTCCGTGCAAGGACTATCAGAACTGGTCTGACAGTATTATATGCTTATTTGTGTTTATACTGCAATTACTTCATATTTATTTTTCAGATTATGCCCTTCGTTTTTCTTCAAAAACTGGTCTAAAACCTCAGAGCGTATAAGAATCTTATTTCCAATCCTTATGACCGGAATCTTCTGCCATGTAATCAGCTTTCGCAGATTATTTCTTCCAATTCCCGTATACTCTGACGCTTCATTCACTGTAAGGGCTTTCTTTGTCTGTATCGTGTTCTGTGTATGTTCTGTCAAAGATTCTCCTTTCTTCTTCCCTCAAAAGGAAAGATTTTTTATAGTCCTCATATATGCGTTGTTGTTCTTCGTTCATCTGCCCCCGTTCTATTAGCTGGCGGATATAATCTCTGTTATCCAGTTTTCCGATTTTATCCATTAGCTTTAAAGAGGGCGAAACTGCTACGTTCAGCCACTGCCATGTTCGTTCCAGTGTCTTTTTCTCTGGATTCATGGTCAACTTTATCTTCCCTACATCCTGCATGAGTTCTTCCCACGGGGGATAAGTAGGATAAAGCCGTTTTCTTGTAACCGTGCTGTTTTCCGGCTTCTGTAAAAACCGCACTTTCTCGTTTAATACAGACAACGCAATCCGTGCCACATCCCTGTCTTTCAGAAGTTCTTCTACTAATCTGACCGCTTTTTTGTGCCGGAATCGAAGTTCATATCTGTTCCAGTCCGGGTTGAGTTCTTTTCCGAACTTTTCTGCCTGTTCATATCCCTTTTCATAGAATGTAATCCGAAAATCACTGTGTTTACTGCCGAGATATAGTGTTTTTCCCTGCGCTTCTATTTCATCCTCTTTCAGTCTATCAGAACGATTCTCTGCTGTATCACGCAACTGACTAGATATCAGCCCCTCGTTTTTCAGACGAATCAATTCCGGGATAGACAGATAAGGCTTTGTATCGTCGATTGCCAAGTCTATCCTCGGAAAATTCACCGGGTATCTGCAAACTCTTTCCAGAAAATCAAACCATGTTTCCTTATTCATCATAAGGAAATTTTCATAATTCCTGCACCCCGAACCACTCATAAGAATCTGAAATCCCTCATACTGTGCATTTCCTGTCGGTTTCAGAATCTTGATATTGTCAAATCTTGCTATCAGTTCGTGTCCAGCAATTCCTTTTTCCTTACCATGCAGTTCCATAAAACTCAGTGGAATCCGCAAGATATCTTCTATGATTATGAACACGTCTACACCTTTGACAGTAATCTGACACCAGTCAATCAGTGCTGTCAAATCTTCTTTCTGACGAGTTACCCCCCTGTTAGTATAGGGGGGTTCTGAAATTTTCATTACCTCTGTTATCATCATCCCTGCCTTTCGTAGTATGCCGTGGCTTTCGCCACGTTCCCGGAACTTCCTCTACTCCCTTTGCTCCTTTCACGCTGTACGGAGCAGTCCGCAGAGAATTTCCGGGAACAGTCTCTACACGTTTCCTTTTCCGGTAACAACACGGATACCCTTGCAGGAGATTCTGTCCACCAATACTGGGAAGTTTCCTCTCTGCACATAAGGGGCATATACCGCTTCTTCTAGTTCTACCACTGTGTAAGGCTCTACCTTTGGAAGTTCTGTTGCTTCCAGACGGATATCTACGCTGTTTCCAAGTTTCATGCTTCCGAGGTGAAGTTTCAATGCTTCCACTTCCTCGGTTTTCTTCCGGGTTTCCTTATCATACTTATAGCAGTAGTCTGCTCCCATGTAACGGAGTTCCCCGAACGCTTCTCTGACCTGTTCTTTTGTCAATGTAATCTGCATGCTACATTTCTCCTTTTTTGAAATCATGGTGAATGAGTGTCTGGTAAGTGTGACAAGTCCTTTTCATATCCACGTCTATATTTATTTCATTACTTTTCTCCTTACCTCTTAACCTCATCATAGACCTGTTTTTTCTTCTTGTCAACAATTATTTTACTTTTTCCCTTACTTTTTATTTTTGTATTTCAAACGCTTAACTATATCTTTTTATAACTTATTATAATTTTACCCTTACATTTATCCTTATCTTGTGTTATGATGAAAACAGAAACGAGGTGTGCATATGTTTGTGAATAAAGAAGCAGTAGGAAAACGAATTTTACAGATACGCAAGAAATACGGTTACAGTATGCAGAAGTTTGGGGAAATCATAGATAATGCCCCGAAAGGCTCTGTAAACAGTTGGGAAAAGGGTGTGAATCTTCCCAATGAGAAACGCTTGAAGCAGATTGCCACGTTGGGCAATATGACGCTGAATGAACTTCTGTATGGTTCATTTAAAGAATATGTAGATATGCTTATCACAGAAAAACTGGGGATTGAACTGCCGGAAGAATTTACCAGAACTTTCTATTCTCTTTTAGAGCAGAACGGATTTACCTACGGGGATGATATCGAAATTGTCCGGCTTGTAAACGGCTTTCTGACTTATCATAACCTTACAACAAAAGAAACCGCCATTTTCTATCAGCCAACTGCATACTCCGGCGATTATTTTGACGGTATCATACAAAAAGCGGATTCTTCCGTTCTGGTCTGCCGGGCATATGCAGATAAGGCAAACAACACCTTACATATCATTCCGGCTTTTGAGAATGGACAGACTGAGGAAGTAGCAGACTTCTTTCATGCACTGAAAAGCATAACCGCTCCACACAACAACAATTATTTCACTTCCGGCTTTCTGACACTCGGACTGGCATTGAGAGATTCCAAAGTAATTATCTATGGAATTGATGAAAAACAGGGAACAGCACAGGTAATCCCTTACGAATATGATTGCGAATCAGACGCTTATATCCAGAATGAACATCTGGCATATACCAGACAGGATAGCTTTTTCCGAGAAGCCACGAAAGAAGCGGTCTATCGGAAAATGCAATCCGACAGAAGTAACCCATAAGATAAACAAGAGGACTTGCAAGGTTTGTGACCTTTCAAGTCCTCTTATGTATCATGATGGTATTGGCTGTGTCCGTTCCGTAAAGGACTGCCCTACGGCGTCTCGGCTTCGCCTTGTTCCTTTACCTCACTAATAATAATGTTCTGATAGCAGAACTCTTACTTATACTTTTATCTTACTATTCTTTCAATTTTTACCGTTTCACCATCAATATTATACTTAAAAAAATAAAATTTAATAACATTTCCTTCTGATACTTGTTCTAGATCACCTTTACACTTAGTACAATCTAAACTAACTTTTGTCGTATCAAAAAATAGACTACTTTCTTCCTTCTCATTTAGTTCTATTAAAAGTGTATCAAAAGTTTTCTCTACAACAACCCCACTCAAATGAAACCAATGAGAATTATCATCTCCACTAGAACGCAACTCCATATTTTGACGATTCTCCTTAAAAACATTTCCTTTTACGCCAAGCACAATTAATACTATTGCAAGCAAAAGTATGATTAACAAAATCAATCGTTTCTTATCCATTAAATGTAGTCCCCTATATGTCTGTCCAACTATCAAAATCAAAATTCAAATAACGTACTGTATCCCCCCATCCATCAAATACCATCAATGTATGTACTGTATTTCCAGAATTATATGCTCGCAAAGTTGCATATCCCTCTGCTGCCATTGAATGCCCCGCACGTTCTCCAGTATCACTGCTAATTATACCACAATGGACAACTGCTATATCTCCTCTATCAATGCAATTAGTGAAAAAATTATAATTGGGACTATAGTCAGTATTTTGTGTTACAGAAACATTCTTTCCAGCACAAAAGTCCACAAATCCAGGTCCAATATTGCCAATAGTTGTTGAACCATATGTTATTCCTCCACTCTCCGATGAAACTGTCGTTCCTGTTGAATCCCAAATATCCATATAATCACCTGCAATATCTGTATAATCAACAGCATTATAATATGCACCACATGCTAATAATGCACTAACTGCACATGCATAATGTCCTGTTACACTTTCTATATACGGCTCATTAAAGGAAATAAATTCTTGAAGATGATTTGTTGAAACAAGCGTGTAGTTTTCATAAACTTCAGCAACATCTAGCAAAACCTCATCCCAAGTAGCTGGGTCTTTTCCCCTACTCTCATTCAATGACAGTACTGTTTTTTCTAATGTTTACTTTAATAATATATCTTATTTCCTATTTTGTCTATATTTTTTTATGTTTATTTCAAATATTTCATTCTATTTTATTTTTATCAAACTATTTTCAAACAAATCCAAACAAAGAATCTCGGGGCAAATTTCGGTCAAATCAGGATAAATAAATATAACACTTTATATGTAAGTCAATTTTAAAAAAGCCTGTAATTCCGGGCTTTACAACACTTTGTAACACAATATAAACCAGTTCGATAATCCCTCATTCCTTTAGATAACGATAAAAACAACGAAACCCGTTAGCCGTATGGTTAGCGGGTTTTCGCTGCGCTAAAAAGGGGACGGGGCTTTTCTCAAAAAGCCCCGTCCCCTTTTTAGAAATGACCTGTCCCCTTTTCAATTTGCACCTGGCACTTTCTAGAAAATCCCCGTCCCCACTGCGCGATGGAGTTCATCAAGGATCTCTTTTTCCACAGTCAGTGGAAAACCATCCACACTCAGTACCTGTTCTTTTGTTACGCCATCGATGCTGCCGAGATCTACGATCGCCTGCAGATAGGATTTGATTTCTTTATATGTAGGAAGTACCTGTATCTTTTCTATCTTCTGTATATATGCCGCTAATGCATATGCGCCCCAGTTGGATACGGTTGCGATAATTAGATTGTCAACTTCTACCTTGCATGGTACAAGCGCCAGTTTATCTACAATAACTTCTTTCAGATTGCCCATACCGATTTCATTTCCGCCATCTCCGACACCAAATGTCGGGATTCCGCGCTTTTTGGCAAGATCAAAAAGGATATCGGCTTTTGCTGTATTTTTCTTAATGCTTACACCGCGCATATTTGCATAATCATCTTCAATATTTTTGCCACAGCGTTCAATGGAAATCAGTGCAACCGGATCGTAATCTTCCAGAACTTCTGTATACTGTTCTACGCCATCGCAGATATGTGCATATTCTACGTCCAGATCCTCAAGTTCAAAAAATCCACGACAATATTTATCTGTTACGATGATCGGTCGGTATCCGACAGCCCGCAGTGCTTTTGCGAGTGTCATCGTTCCGAGAGGACCATCCGTCTCTGCATGTCCCGCTACATAAAATCCGGTTGTCAGAAATATATTTCCTTTCGGAAGCTCCAGAATCTTCTCAGCCGCCCTCTTGCAGTAGAAATCGCCCATATATTTGCGCAGGATAGTCATACCGCGCTTGGAATGACGCAGTACAATATCTTCAACGGTTTCTTTTTTTATATTTACTTTTGTCTGTGCCGCCTGTGCCTGTGCTCCCACTTCTAATCTCTCCTTTATTTTTGCTGTCGTCTTCTGCCTGTTTTATTTCTCAATTACTTCTTCGATTGATGCAATCCTGATGTTTTCTGCTTCCAGCGCTTTACGGATCTTCTGAACAAATGCCAGTGCTTTCGGTCCGTCTCCGTGAACGCATACAGAATTTGCTTCAACCGGAATCTCTTTTCCGGTAATCGCTGTTACGGTTCCTTCCTTTATCATCTTGATGACACGTGCCACAGCTTCGTCTTCATCGGTGATCATTGCGCCCGGTTTGCTTCTTGCTACCAGCGAGCCGTCTTCTTCATATGCTCTATCCGCAAATACTTCTTTTGCCACGCGAAGTCCTACTGCCTTTGCGGCTCCCATCATTTTGCTGCTACTCGGTGCAAGAAGGATAAGCTCAGGATCGACTTCTTTGATTGCTTCTGCGATTGCTGTTGCCAGCTTTTCATCTTTTCCTGCCATGTTATACATTGCACCGTGCGGTTTTACATGCTGCAATTTAATTCCCTGTGCTGTGCAGAATGCTTTCAATGCCCCGATCTGATACTGCACCATTGCTTTTACTTCTGCCGGCGATGCTGCCAGATTTCTTCTGCCGAATCCGACCAGATCCGGATATCCCGGATGTGCGCCAACACGGACGCCCTGCTCTTTCGCAAGTGCTACGGTCTTTGCCATTACCACCGGATCGGATGCATGAAATCCACATGCTACATTTGCAGAAGAAATAAAGGGAATGACTTCCTCATCCAGTCCGCATTTATAATTTCCAAAACTTTCTCCAAGATCACAGTTCAAATCTACTGCAAACATTTTTCTTCCTTCTTTCTATGTTTCAAATCTTTTTTCAGACTACTTCCATCTATTTTCAAAACCGCACAATACTCGTGTTCTCCCATCACTGCACTGCTACGCTTTTACTCATATCATGGTGGGTGGCTCTATTAGAACCACTTTAGTACTTCAATTCTACATTCTTTACATCCGTAATCAGCATATGTCCCGGTGCGTGTGTGATCACAATATCCGGTTTCACATTCATAACAACATTCTGCGGTGTTACGCCACATGGCCAGAATACCGGAACTTCTCCTTCATTGATCGTTACACTATCGCCGAAATCCGGTTTCATTACATCAGAAATACCAATTGCTTCCGGATTGCCAATCTGTATCGGTGCACCGTGTACTCTTGGCATCTCACCCGTGATCAGTGCGGATTTCACAACCTGGTCATTCGGGATCGGACGCATGCTGACTACCATATTTCCTTTGAAAATACCTGCCGGTGTGCAAGCGATATTTGTCTTGAACATCGGCACGTTACAGTTTTCCTCGATATGTCTAACCGGAATTCCTGCTTCCAAAAGTGCAGATTCAAAAGAGAAGCTGCATCCGATCAGAAAGCTCACAAAATCATCCTGCCAGAACTCTTCAATGTCGGTATACTCTCCGACAAGTTCGCCTTTTTTGTAAATGCGGTATTTTGGAAAATCCTTTGCCAGATCCACATCATCTGCGATATAGTGAAGGTCTCTGCTTCCTACGTCGCTGACTTCAAGGATCGGACACGGTTTCGGGTTTCTCTGGGTAAATAAGAGAAAATCATAAGCCAGATCCTTTGGCAGGATAACCAGATTTGCCTGTGCGTATCCCGCACACATGCCCGATGTCGGACATGTTATTTTTCCTTCTCGGATCAGTTTTCTGACCTCTGCCGGTTCCATATCACTGTAATTTACTGCTTCACTCATCTTTACCTTTCCCCGCTTTCTGTTTTCCATATCTTTGCTGCTTCATCTAACGAAATTTTCTGAAATCTCACCTGATCCCCCGGCTTGCCCTGTACCAGTTTTGGGATATCAAAAGAACACACTGTAGCAATCTTTGCATATCCTCCGGTTGTCTGCCGGTCTGCAAGTAAAATGATTGGTTTTCCATTTGTCGGAACCTGAATGGAACCAAGTGCAATTCCATCGGAAATAATATCCGTTCCGTTTACACTTTCGATCGATGCACCTTCCATCCGGTAACCCATCCGGTCACTCTGATCAGATATCGTATAAGTTTCATTGTAAAATGTTTTCTTTCCCGCCTCGGTAAAATACTCTTCCTGCGGTCCTTCGATCACACGGACAGTGATTGGTGATGTATATACATCCGGCTTTGCCATACGGTCTTTCAGTGCTTCATAACTTCTGCCATTTTTGCCAATTTCAAAAACATCTCCGGCTGCCAGCGCCCTTCCTTCGTAACCACCCATCTTACACTTCAGATTTGTTGAACGGCTTCCAAGCACAACCGGAACATCAATACCACCGGCGAAAGCTACATAAGTTCTGCAGCCTGCAGTTACCATCCCAAGCGATAAGATATCTCCGGCTTTCACCTGGTATGCACGGTACATTTCTGTCGGTTTCTCATTTATCTTTACGTCCATTGTTGCTCCTGTAACAGCAATGACTGCATCTTCCGTGAATTCCATCGTTCCGCCGAACAAAGTTACTTCCAGTACGGCTTCTCCGTTTTCATTTCCCACAAGATAATTGGCCTTCTTATAAGAAACTTCGTCCATGACTCCGGATGTCCCGATACCGGAATTCATATATCCGTATCTGCCCGCATCCTGTACTGTTGTAAGCGGTCCCGGAATAACAACTTTTACTGACATCCTTCATCACCTTCTTCCACAACCTCTACCTGATACTCTCCTTTTACGATCATGTGGCGGATATCGTAGTAATCGCCAATCGTGATTGGTATAAAACGGATATATTCTCCTGCTTTACAGAGGATCGGATCTTCTCTGTACGGATCATAGAAATCAACCGGTGTACCACCCATCAGTCTCCATCCTCCCGGTGAAGCCAGCGGATAGACTCCTGTCTGATTGCCACCGATGCCGACAGCCCCCGGAAGAATCCTTACGCGCGGGCTTTTCAGTCTTGGCATTTCAATTCGTTTATCCAGACCACCAAGATAAACAAATCCCGGCAGGAATCCCATCATATAAATTTTATAATCAACGGAACTATGGATCTTTATGATCTCGTCACGATCAAGTCCGGTATGTTTTTCCATATCTGCCAGATCCAATCCGAATCTTGCGCCATAACAACACGGAATTTTTAAAATCCGTTTCTTCTCTGTTGTCTTCCCAATCAATTGTCCGGTCAGCTCTGCTGTCTGCTTCCTTACATTTTCAAAAGAGGTAATTGCCGGATCATAGTAAATCATCAGAGAACGAAACGTTGGTACCATTTCCTGTACACCCGGAATCCGAGTTTCTGCAATTTTCGCTGCCAGCGCATGTACTTTGTCATTGATCGCAGGATCGATCTGATTGCCAAATTCCACAACCAGCGCCCGGTCCCCTGCCGGCATATATTTTATTTCTCCCATGACTTCACCTTCTCATTTATTTATCTGTTGCTTTGTAAAATTCATCCAGAACTGCTACACGGATCTTCTCCAGAAGTTCCGGTGCTTTTCCGCCAACCGGCTTGCCATCGATCTCATTTGCATGCAGACATAAGTTGCTGGAGCTGGATACGATAACTTCATCTGCGTTGAACAGATCATCCAGTGTGTACGGTGTCTCGCTTACCGGAATCTCCAATTTCTTGCAGGCTTTGATAATATGTGCTCTTGCAATACCTGGAAGAATCAGGTTGTCAGTCGGTGCTGTTACCAGTTTGCCATCTTTAATAATATGGACATTACTATGTGCACATTCTGTTACACGTCCACCCGGTCTGTAGAATACACATTCCTGACATCCGGCTTCTTTTGCTTTCTGTGTCGCAACTACAGAAGGAATTAAGTTCAATGTTTTGATATTACAATGGAAGAAACGTGTATCTTCTCTTGTGATCAGCTTGATTGGCTTCGTTCCATCGGAAATTTCTGCCGGTTTCAGCATAATCCATAAGTTTCCAGGACCCTCTGTATATGCATGATCACGGATACCGGTTCCTCTTGTGACCTGATAGTAAACAAATAAATTACCTGTATCCATTTTATTTACCATTTCCTGAAGGAGTTCTTTCAACTCTGACTTTGTTACCGGCATTTTAATGTCCAGAAGTCCCGCACTGTTAAAGAATCTGTCGATATGTTCATCAATTGCGAAAATCTCATAATTTCTGGACGGACCTGCATCGTATACACCATCTCCAAACCAGCTGACACGGTCGTTCATCGGGATTGTCATCTCATCCAGTTCACCGTATTTGCCATTGTAATAACCTAAAGTTTTCATTGTAAATTCCTCCTTCTCCTGACCTTTTTACACTAAAAAAGGCGCACAAACTCATGTTTGTGACGCCTTCGTCCTGTACGCTCTATTAATTTCACCTACATTTTATGCTCACCCATTAGTTTTGTCAATGGGTTTTACTTAATTAAAGTGATAAATTTTCTTCCATCCATAAATACAGATCTTCAAATACCTGACTGCGGTCTGTTTCATTCAGGATTTCATGCCTGTCATCCTGATACAGCTTCATCTCTACTTTTTCAAATCCGGCATTCTTGTACTTGTCATATACTTTCTGTACTGCTTTTCCAAAATCTCCAACCGGATCGTCTGCACCGGATACAAAGAATATCGGCAAATCCTTCGAAATCTTCTCTATGCTCTCTTTGCGGGCAAGCACTTTCATTCCTTCAAACATCTGATAATAACCGCCAACCGTAAACTGGAAAGAGCAAAGTGGATCTTTCTCGTATTTTCTGCGCACATCCAGATCTGAACTGATCCAGTCTGTTGCTGTTACTGCCGGATGAAATTTTCTATTATAATTACCAACGCTCATCTTATGCACAAGCGGGCTGTGATAATGCCAGCCTCTTGCTGCCGCAAGCCCTTTGCAGAGCTTCTGCCCCATGTTCAATTCCGCCATGCTGTGTTCACCGGTTCCCATGATGATCGCACCGGCAAGTCCGTCAGCATACATCGTCAGATACTGACGAAGCAGAAATGAACCCATACTGTGTCCCAGCATAAAATATGGTAGATCCGGATAATTCTTCTCACCGACTCTGCGGACTCTGTGGATATCTCCGATTACATAATCGTTACCGTATTCTTCCGGGAAATGTCCGTATTCTTCCGGCTTTGCTGCAGTCTTTCCATGTCCCAGATGATCGTGCCCGATCACAAGATAACCATGTCCGTTTAAGTATCTGGCAAATTCATCGTAGCGGTCTATATATTCTACCATTCCGTGACAGATCTGGAGGATCGCACGCACTTCACCTTCCGGAATCCAGATGATTCCATGTGAGCGCGTCTTCCCTTCTGCACTTAAAAAGCTGAAATCTTTCTTCATTTTATATCAACTTCCTTCTCCTAACGATCTTCCATTTTTACATATTCTTTGTAGGAAGCCAGTGGCTTATACGCCGGACGGATAATCTTATCCGCATTCTTTAACTCTTCCAGACGGTGTGCACTCCAGCCGACAATACGCGCCGCCGCAAAAATCGGTGTGTAAAGTGCCGGAGGAAGATCCAGCATACTGTAAACCAGTCCGCTGTAAAAATCTACATTGGCATTAACACCTTTGTAAATCTTACGCTTCTGTGCGATCACTTCCGGAGCCAGACGTTCTACAAGCGCATACAGTCCGTATTCTTTTTCACAGCCTTTTTCCTCTGCAAGCTGTTTTACAAATTTTTTGAAAATGTCTGCACGCGGATCTGAAACAGAATAGATTGCATGTCCCATTCCGTAGATCAGACCTTTCTGGTCAAATGCTTTCTTCTCCAGCAGATCATTTAAATACTGACGTACTTCATCTTCATCTTCCCAGTCTGATACATGCGCTTTCATGTCTTCAAACATCTTCGTTACTTTGATATTCGCACCACCGTGTTTTGGTCCTTTTAACGAAGCCATCGCTGCTGCCATCGTTGAATAAGTGTCCGTTCCGGAAGAAGTTACAACGTGTGTCGTAAATGTTGAGTTATTACCACCGCCGTGATCCATATGCAGAACCAGAGCCATATCAAGGAGCTTCGCTTCCAGTTCTGTGTATTTACGATCCTCACGGAGCATCATCAGAATATTTTCAGAAGTAGACAGATCCGGTGATGGCGCGTAAATAAACAGGTCATCGCCCATACGGTAATTATATGCATGATAGCCGTACACCATCATCATCGGAAACTGGCTGATCAGGTTCAGACACTGTCTTAATACATTCGGGATACTTGTATCATCCGCTTTGCGGTCGTAAGTATACAGATTCAAAATACATTTCGCCAGCGTATTCATCATGTCCTGGCTCGGCGCTTTCATAATGACATCACGCACAAATGTCGGCGGCAATGTCCGGCGCTCTACGAGTGTCTCATGGAACATCTCCGACTCTTTTATATTCGGAAGCTCGCCAAACAACAACAGATATGCGATCTCTTCAAATCCAAAATGTCCGTCCTCTAAAAATCCACGCACCAAGTCTTTGATGTTATATCCACGGTAATACAGATTACCTGCACACGGAACTTCTTTGCCGTCCACGATCTTAGTCGCACAGACATCGGAAATATTAGTAAGGCCGGCAAGTACTCCTTTTCCATTCACATCACGGAGTCCGCGTTTTACTTCGTATTTGCTGTACAGGTCTTTTTCTATTGTCGTATTCTTCTCACACAGTTCTGCGAAATGCTCAATCTCCGGTGTGATCTCGAACAGTGCATATTTGTTTTTTTTCTCCATGCGCATCATCCTTTCTTTGTTAATATCTTTGTTTTTCAATCCACAATTGTTTTTTTCTGCAACAAATTTATTGTTTTTTACCATTTATATGATGTCAGAAACCACAATGCAATTACACCAGAGTGATTTTATGACTTAATGGCCCGCCCCGATATGAGCATAAACAGGAAGCATAAGCTTCACGATATACGATTATGCAGATAATTATAAATTTCATTGCTCAGTCTTGCAAATTCCTCCAGTGATAGTGCCTCTCCTCTGACGCTTGCGCCTTTGCCTAACGTCTCGATTGCTTCTGCGATCACTTCTTTCGGGAGATCCCATTTGCCTGCATTTTTCAAACCATTGGCAAGTGTCTTCCGACGCTGGTTGAAAGACGCTCTGATAATATCAAACATCAGCTTCTCATCTTCTACTTCCACCGGAGGTTCAGCATGTCTTGTCAGACGGATGACTGCTGAGCCTACCTTCGGTCTTGGCATGAAGCAGTTCGGTGGGACATTTGCAACAATGTACGGGTCTGCATAATATTGCACCGCCAGTGACAGAGCACCGTAATCCTTGTTACCCGGTCCGGTCTGCATACGGTCTGCCACTTCCTTCTGTACCATGACCGTAATGCTCTGAAGCGGAACATGATTTTCAAAAAGTCCCATAATGATCGGTGTCGTAATATAATATGGCAGATTCGCAACCACTTTAATCGGTTTTCCTCCGTTCTGCTCCTCTACGATCTTTGCAATGTCAAGCTTCAGAACATCCTCGTTGATAATCTGAACATTTTCATATTCATGCAGTGTATCCGCAAGAATCGGAATCAGATTTTTATCGATCTCAACCGCAATGACCTTGCCGGCTGCCTCTGCCAGATATTGTGTCATCGTTCCGATCCCCGGTCCGATCTCCAGCACCATGTCTTCTTTTGTAATCTCTGCGGAATAAATAATCTTATCCAGCACATGTGTATCGATCAGAAAATTCTGTCCGAACTTCTTCTGAAAATTAAATTTATATTTCTGTAATACTTCAATTGTATTCTGCGGATTTCCCAGATCTGGTTTTGCCATTTTCTCACTTCTCCCTGAATTTTAGGTATTTTTTAATTATACAATAAGTTTTGTCTTAATGATATACCCAAAATCGAAAATAGTCTTAAGAAAATATAAAGAAAACTCCGAAAATATATGGAAAAATTAAAATATAGCGAAATACATATAGAAATGCTAAAAAACAGGTAGAAAAAATCCAACCGGGAATTTCCTGGTTGGATTTCATAAAATTAATTTATTTGTACTTAATAAAGTTCACTATCGCTGATTCATTGCGAATAATGTCTTACACGTCCAGACCATACCTGATGCGTGCATATGCTTTATGCATCCAGACCATACCTGATGCGTGCATATGCTTTATGCATCCAGACCATACATGGCACGTGCATTTTTCTCTGTCTGTGCAACAACTTCTTCATATGAGATCTCTTTGATCTCTGCGATCTTTTCCGCTACATATTGGATATATGCAGACTGGTTTCTCTTGCCGCGGAAAGGCTCCGGTGCAAGATACGGGCAATCTGTTTCCAGCACGATTGAAGTAAGCGGAATCTCTGCGACTGTCTCTTTTACTTTTTTTGCATTTTTAAAAGTAACGACACCGCCGATGCCGATGTAAAAGCCCATTTTCACATACTCTTTTGCCATCTCTTTAGAATAAGAGTAGCAGTGGATCACACCATTTAACCCCTGTGCATGCCCCTTCATGATCTCCATCGTATCTGCCGCAGCTTCCCGGCTGTGGATCAACACCGGAAGATTATGCTTACGTGCAAGTTCAAGCTGACGGATAAACCATTCTTTCTGCAGATCATGAGATTCATGATCCCAGTAATAATCCAGTCCAATCTCGCCGACAGCAACAACCTTTTTCTGATCCAAAAGCGCTTCCATCCGTACAAGTTTCTCTTCGTCCAACGCACCAACTTCATCCGGATGTACGCCGACTGCGGCATACATAAACGGATATTTTTTCACCATTTCTGTCACACGTGCACAGGACTCATAAGTTGCCGACACATTGACGATCGTGCCGACACCATTTTCCTCCATGGACATCAGCAATTCTTCTCTGTCTACGTCAAACTGCTCATCATCATAGTGCGCATGCGTATCAAAAATCATCATCTTACAGTAACTCTTTTCTGAGTTCTTCCGGTGTCTTCTGTGACAGCATTGCCGGTGCGATGTCAAATACAGATTTTGCTCCGCTCTCTCCGGCTTTGGAAAGTCTATAAGCTGCTCTTGCATAACAGATCAGAACGCTTGCTGTAAATTCCGGGTTGGAATCCAATTTCAGAGAATATTCGATCACGTGTTTATTTCCTTCTGTTCCTGTCTCTCCGCTACGGATAACAAAACCACCGTGTGGCATCTTGCTGTGATTTTTCTTTAACTCTTCTTCTGTGATAAATGTTACAGTTGTATCATACTCATCGAAGTAGTTTGGCATTGTCTTGATTGCCTCTTCGATTGCTTTTAAGTCAGCCCCCTCTTCCGGAACAACATAACACTCACGAAGATGTTTGTCTCTTGTTGTCAGCTCCGGCTCACTTCCGGTTCTTACTTTCTCTACTGCAGCCTCGATCGGTACAGTATACTGGATACCATTTTTTACACCTTCGATACGGCGGATTGCATCAGAGTGTCCCTGGCTGACACCTTTTCCCCAGAAAGTATAAGTGCTTCCCTGTACCAGAATGGATTCTGCATACAGACGGTTCAGTGAGAACATTCCCGGATCCCAGCCAACAGAAATAATACTTACATTGTTTCCTGCTTTTGCTGCAGCATCCACATTTGCAAAATACTCCGGAATCTTTGCGTGTGTGTCAAAACTGTCAATAGTACAGAAGTTCTTAGCAACTTCCGGTCCCATAACCGGCAGATCTGTTGCAGAACCACCACACAGAACCATAACATCGATATCTTCTTTCATAGATACCATATCATCAAAATGTTTTACTTCTGCGCCTTCTGTTTTAATAGAAACTGTCTTCGGATCTCTTCTTGTGAATACAGCCTTCAGTTCCATATCATCGTTACGCGCGATTGCCTGTTCTACACCACGTCCAATATTTCCATATCCTACAATACCAATTCTAATTTTTTCCACAATTCTGTCTCCTTTTCCACATTTTATTTATCCACATCCGTGGGATAATTTAATTGGGGACGGGGCTTTTCGAGAAAATCCCCGTCCCCAATTAAATATTAACAGATTTCAGCACCTGCCGGCATATCTTTTTCTGGTGATACAAGTGCCAGATTGCCATTGGCGTCTTCTGCACAGAGTAACATTCCTTCAGATAATACGCCTGCAAGTTTTGCCGGTTTTAAGTTTACAAGTACCATAACTTTCTTGCCGACCATCTCTTCTGCACTATAATGTGCTTTGATTCCGGAAACAATCTGTTTTACTTCGCTTCCGACACGCACCTGTGAGCAGAGAAGTTTTTTGGATTTCTTCACTTCTTCGCAGGAAATGATTTCTCCTACCTGGAACTGCATTTTACCGAAATCTTCAAATGTGATCTCTGGTTTTGCTTCGATATCGATCACTTCCTCGTCAGAAACTTCTTCTTTCTCTTCTACATGTGGATGCAGTTCTTCTACTCTCTTCATCACTTCGTTGATGTCCTGTCTTGCGAACAGAATCTCCGGCTTGTCTGTAACTTTTCCGTCACCTAACTGTGCGAAGATTTTCTCTGCTGTTTCCGGCATGAAGGATGAAAGTAATCCTGCACCAACCTTGATACTTTCGATCAGATTTGCAAGAACAGTTTCAAGACGGTCTTTCTTGTCTTCTTCTTTTGCCAGTGCCCAAGGCATTGTTTCATCGATGTATTTGTTACAGCGTTTGAAGAGTGTGAAAATCTCTGTGATTGCATCTGCTACACGCAAGTCATTCATCTTCACATCAACGTTCTTCGGTGTGTTCTCTGTAACTGCTTTCAGATCTGCATCGATTGCAGCACCTTCTTCATCTAATGTCACATTTTTATTTGTAACAACGCCGCCGAAATATTTATTTGTCATGGAAATCGTTCTGTTTACCAGATTTCCTAATGTATTTGCAAGATCAGAGTTAATACGCTCTACGAGCAGATCCCAGGAAATGACTCCGTCATTTTCGAATGGCATCTCATGCAGTACAAAATAACGGATCGCATCTACGCCAAAGAAATCTACCAGTTCATCTGCATATAATACATTTCCCTTGGATTTACTCATCTTACCGTCACCCTGTAATAACCACGGATGTCCGAATACCTGTTTCGGAAGTGGCACACCAAGAGCCATCAGGAAAATCGGCCAGTAAATAGTATGGAAACGAATGATATCTTTACCGATCAGATGCAAATCCGCCGGCCAGTATTTATTAAAGCGCTCAGAATTATTTCCATCGCAGTCATAACCGATTCCTGTGATATAGTTTGTCAGCGCATCCAGCCATACATAAACAACATGTTTCGGATCGAAATCTACCGGGATTCCCCATGAGAATGAAGTTCTGGATACACACAGATCCTGCAGTCCCGGAAGAAGGAAGTTGTTCATCATTTCATTTTTTCTTGCTACCGGCTGGATAAATTCCGGATGCGTATTGATATGCTCGATCAGGCGGTCTGCATATTTACTCATTTTGAAGAAATAAGCTTCTTCTTTTGCCGGTTTTACTTCTCTTCCGCAGTCCGGGCATTTGCCATCTACTAACTGGGATTCTGTCCAGAAAGACTCACATGGTGTACAGTAAAGTCCTTCATAAGAGCTTTTGTAAATGTCTCCCTGATCGTATAATTTCTTGAAAATTTTCTGTACCTGTTTCTCATGATCTTCATCTGTTGTACGGATAAATTTATCATAAGAAGTGTTCATCAGATCCCAGATTTCTTTTACTTCTCCGGCAACTTTGTCAACGTATTCTTTTGGTGAAATACCTGCTTCTTCTGCCTTTAACTCGATCTTCTGACCATGCTCGTCTGTTCCTGTCTGGAAAAATACATCATAGCCCTGACTTCTCTTATATCTTGCGATCGCATCTGCAAGTACGATCTCGTAAGTATTACCAATGTGCGGCTTGCCGGAAGTATAGGCAATCGCTGTTGTAATATAATATTTTGGTTTGTCCATGTTTTCCTCTCCTTTTGCTTTTAGATAATTATGAATTTGTGCAAGCACAGTGTGTCGACTTCAACATTTTTTACCTTCGGATTGCTCCGTGCTTTCGCACTCCCGCAATCCTACCCGCAATTCGGATATCGCATGGCTTTCGCCATGCTTTTATCCTCATTGCGGGGCAGGTCATGAAGTCATGCTGTCACCCTTGTGCAAGCATAGTGTGACGACATGACTTATGACCTTGGTAAAAAAAAATCTCCAATTTTTCAAAAACTGAAAAATCAGAGAAGACGGGATATCCCGCGTTACCACTTCTGTTCGCTTCTGCCTCACGACAGCAGCCTTACCGGGTGCATGTAACACCTCCCGCTGTAAAGGGCGGTCCCTTCATGACCTAACCTCGCGGCTCAGCCATCCCACTCCGAAGCCATCTTCCATCTTCCTTCATCTGTTCCTCTCAGCCTGCCGGAACTTCTCTGTAAAATGTACGGAAAATGTACTCTCTTCTTCACTGTGTTTGCTCATATGATTAACATATTTCCAATACATGAAATCGTAGCATAATCAGCGTGCCTATGTCAAGTCATTGAGACGATTAACGATTAAAAAGGTTAAAAGATATTCTCCCCTTCCTCTGCATATACTCTAGTAATAATGTCTTCCTTCCGAAAGGTTTCTTATGTTCCGACAACTATTCCGTAAACGTTTCTATTTCTTTATTCCCATTATAATTATTACCGCATGGCTCGCGCTGCATTTATTGCCTGCATCCCTGTCTCAATTGCTGCCGCAGTCCCTGTCTTTTTCCGCTCCGGTCAAGACCGCAAATTCCAAATTTCGCACTTACACGCGTGAGCTGTTCCGGCAGGAATTATCCGGTAACACGCTTTCGCTGCATTATACTTTAAAAAATCCGTCCGCTTACGGCATACAGGAAGAGGACATATCGCTTGGCTCTTACAATATCGATCCGGAAGCGTCCTGTGCCGCCGCGGAAAATGCACTTTCCCGCCTACATACTTTTAATCGCAGAAAATTATCCTCTGAAAATCAGATTACTTACGACATTTTGCAATATTCCTTCCAATCCGCAAAACAAAATGCCAATTACCAGTGGTATGAAGAACCGCTGTCCTCGCTGACCGGTGTGCAGGCACAGTTTCCGGTTCTGCTGTCTGAATATCAGTTTCACACGCGTGATGATATCGAAACTTATTTTAAATTGCTCGCCGAAACTCCGGCGTATTTCGACTCATTAATACAATTTGAAACGAACAAAGCAAAACGCGGATTATTCATGTCTGACTCACAGGTGCAGGCGATCATAAAAGAATGTGAGTCATTTTTAAATTTACAGGAAAATAATTATCTTTACTCAACATTCCAGGCACGGATTTCCAAGCTGTCTCTCTCGAAAAAAGAGCGGATCAAGTGCATACAGAAAAATGAATCCGGGCTAAAAAAATATGTTTTTCCCGCCTACCAGAATCTGATCAAAGGTCTGCAAAATCTGCTTGGAAATGGAAAATACACAGGTGGTCTCTGCCAGTACCCGGGCGGTGCCGGTTATTATGAACATCTCGTTGCCGAAGAAACCGGTTCTTCCCGCAGCATTTCCGAATTAAAAAGCCTGATCATCCGCCAGATGCGAGAAGATCTTGCCGGGCTGAAAAAATATTATATTTCCAATTCATCCCCGTCTTCCGATCTCTACAAAACTCAGGGGACAAAACTTTCCGACACCAACCCGCACTCCATTCTCGCTTCTTTGCAGCAGAAAATTAAAAAGGATTTTCCGAAAGCAGCCAAAACCGAGATTACGATCAAATATGTAGATAAAGAAATGGAGGAATATTTAAGCCCGGCTTTTTATATGATTCCTGCCATTGACGATACAAAAAATAATACAATTTATCTGAACCGCGGGCATCTGCCGGATGACCTGTCCCTTTACACCACGCTGGCGCATGAAGGCTATCCCGGTCATCTCTACCAGACGACTTATTTTGCCGCCAGAAAACCAGATCCTATCCGCACAATTTTCAGCTTCGGCGGCTACACCGAAGGCTGGGCGACCTACTGCGAAATGCTGAGCTACTACTATGCGCCTGTCGATAAAACGTATGCAGCTATGGCGCAAAAAAATACTTCTCTCATTTTAGGTCTCTACAGCCTTGCCGATATCGGTATCCACCACGAAGGATGGGGACTTTCGGAGACAACAACATTTTTCCGGAGCCACGGCATTACCGACACCGATTCCATCTGGGAAATTTATGATCTCATCATTTCCGATCCGGCGAATTATCTGAAATACTATGTCGGTTTTCTGGAATTTCTGGAATTAAAAAAAGCTGCCGTCGAGAAATGGGATTCTCACTTCTCGCAGCAACGTTTTCATAAAGCGGTATTGGATATCGGACCTGCGCCGTTTGAGATTTTGCGTGGTTTTACATTATCAGCCAACAATTAATCTAATCTGGCAGGGGATTTTACTCCATTGTAAAATCCCCTTGCATTGATCTCAACAATCCAGTTTAAACCGTATGTCATTCTGTGTGAAATTTTTCCGTCCATCGTTCTTCATCTGAACATAGTTCTTCTTATCCATAATAAAAATCATCCTGATTGACTCGCAGTTTCTTAATCTTGAAACACCGCGGATAGTCTTTAAATCCTTGTACCTGTGAACGATATTTCTTCATCACCTGCCGCGCTTTCTTCCAGCTTCCGAAGTAACCTATCACTTTAATCTCTACACCTCTCACATGTGTCAACTGATATACATACATAAATCATCACTCCATCTCATTAAGCCTAATTGCTTTTAAATTCATATCCGAAATTCCATAAGTTTCCTGTAAATGTTTCTTCATTTCTACTACAACGTTTGAAACTCTATTTTTGTTACAATTTTTTATAATTTTATTGAAAAAATTGTAACAAAATACCGCTCCTACTGCTTTACTATAAGTAACAATCGGAAACGGTATTTCGTGACACTTTTTTATAAATTTTTTTAATTTTGTTTAATATTCCTCGATATTGACTTCCTTCGTGGTCGTCACATCATAAGGCAGGATCGAATCGGCGAATTTCGTAAATTTCTCCGCCGCATCACTGACATAGAACTCATAGGACGCTTCTCCCTCAGACGGATTCGCCATTCCGTTCTCTGACAGCACTTTTTTAAGATCCATGGCTGTCTCATATGCCGGATTGACAATATGTACGCTCTCTCCGAAATATTCCCGGATGCTGGAACGCAGAAGCGGATAATGGGTACAACCTAAGATCATCGTATCAATATCTGTTTTCTTCATCTCAGACAGGTAAATGTCGATGACTTCTTTTGTAATGCTGTGTTTTGCAAATCCCTCTTCTACCAGCGGTACGAACAGCGGGCATGGTTTCCCGATAACCTTGATATCCGGATTCAGTTTATGGATCTCTTTGTTATAGGTCTCGCTTCGGATCGTCGCTTCGGTTCCGACGATTCCGATGCAGTTATTTCTTGTCTCCTGTACAGCGGCTCTCGCTCCCGGAACAATTACGCCGAGGATCGGCAGATCCGTCTCTTTCTGCACAGTTTCCAACGCAAGCGCACTTGCCGTGTTGCAGGCGATTACAACTGCCTTTACATTTTTCGTCTTTAAGAAACGGATGATCTGTCTGGAAAACCGGATAATGTTATCCTTGGATTTACTTCCGTATGGCACACGCGCCGTATCTCCGAAATAGACGATATTTTCATTTGGAAGCTGACGCATGATCTCCCGCGCTACCGTCAGCCCGCCGACACCAGAATCAAATACTCCGATCGGTGCTGTATTTGTAATCTCTTGACTCATAATCATACTCCCTTGATTTCATTATATGCTAACTATCATATCACACTCGAGTTCGGATTTCCATACTCAGCGAAAATGTTCGCCACCTGATCACAGGCACTTACTCCTCAACCAACTCATCGAAATCGCACTTCTCAAACTCCTGGATGGAAATGTGCCGTTTATTCGGATTGGCATAAACAAATGTCTTATCGACATTCTCCAGATAATTCTGGATCTTGTCGTTCGTAGCACTGATGATCGCCTGAAATCCAAGTCCGCGGATCAGCGAAATACAGCTTGCCACCTTCTCAGCGTCCATCTTGGAAAACGCTTCGTCCAGCACAACGAGACGGATTGTCGGGTTGCGGTGCATTTTCGGAGACAGGTTAATCCGGTAAATCTGTGCAAAGCTGGCAAGAAGTGCCACATACAGCGGGTTCTGCCCTTCTCCGCCGGAATTTTTCTTGATCATTTTGCTCAAACCGATTTTCATGTCTTTTTCGCCATGCACGATCTGCTGCATATCGAAGGATAAATACGTTCTGTAATCTGCATATTTGTCCATATTTTTCTTCGCTTCTTCCAGCTCTTCCGGTGTTGCATTCTCCGGCGGCAGGAAAATACTGATCAACTCATCCATCAGATCCGCGTACTGCTCCTCATGCTCCATCGTGAAAAGATTCATCTGATTTTCCATACCGTCATCCAGTGACGCCGGATGGATCTGGAGCGAATCATCCATGAACATTTTATAATATTTTCCGTCCGGTCCTTTGTTCTTCGTAATGACAAACTGGTATTTATCTTTACCGAAATCAAGCTTACTGATAATGCGGTTCAACTCATCCTGTCTTTGATAAGCTTCTCTTATGGCACTGCGGATCTTAAAAATAAAATCGTCTTTGAAATGCTCTACTGCTGCCCTTGCTTGATCTTTTGCTGCGTCCTTAAATGTCTCTAATTCTTCACACTGCAGCTCATCCAGCAGTCTGTCATATGCTTCATTGTCTCTGTTTGTCGCAGAAAATGTCCGGTTCGCATAACTTCTGAGATAAGTACTTCTTTCTTCTACCAGCTTCTGATAAGCCTCTTCCCGCTCATCCATCTTCGGATACCGTGAAGCAATCTTCTGTTTCTGTAAATATTCATAATTTTCCGAGCGTCTGCCTGCAAGATATTCCTGAAATTCCTGTTCGTAAACGTCATCCCATTTGCTCTGTTCCATTTTCTGTTTCTGCACAAGCAGCGCTTCTTCCGCATGGAGACGTTCTTCCTGCAATTGCTGCATTTCCTGCGTCTGCTTCCAGATTGCTTCCTGCACTTCCGTGATCTGTGCCTTCTTTGCATCCTGTTTCTTACGGATGTCTTCTTTTTCCTGCTCCCAAGCATCCACAGACGCTTCTTTCATTTGCTGCATCTGTTTTACAAGCTGACTTTTCCGTTTCTCACGCTCTGTAATCTTCTCTGCATCTGCCTGCAAAGTAAGATATTCTTCTGCCGGCTGGGACAGCATTTCAAGCTGCAATGTTTTCTTGATCTCTTCTAATAATTCCTGCAGCGGCATGCGTTCTTCTACCAGTTTCTCACAGCGCTCTTCCAGCTGGCGGACACGCTGACGCATACTCGTCTCACCGATGTACGCTCTTCTTGTGTACTGATCCGGATTCATATGCTGCAAACGGAAACTATGATACAATACACAGTCCGGTGTCACACCGATCTTGCAGTTACGGAGCTGTTCTACGGAAGCACATTTTTCTACATTTCCAAGGAAGAAATCAATATAATCCTGCACATATGCTTCTTTCGCTTTCACTTCTTTTGCAAGTCCGTTATCTTTGACCGCATAGCCATCCTTGCCTGCGCCTGCCACCACTTTTTCTGTATCGAGAATGGACACGCGGTGGTATTTCTTCCGATCCATCTGTTCATACAGTTCCATCGCTTCTTTTGCATACTTCGGTTCCACGATCAGAAGCAGCTTGTTGTTGCCAAGATAACCTTCGACAGCGTTGTGCCATGTCTCGTCTTTCACATCGAGAAGGTCGGCAAGGATCTGCACATTTACAAACTTTCCGCACTTCTCATGTAGGCGGTTGCGCAACTCATATCTTGCTTCCTCCAGCTCTTTCGGATAAGCTTTCTTTCCCTGTTTCAGCTCTTTTAACTCTTCTCTTGCCTCTTTCTCTTCTTTCTTCACTTTGCGGAGCGACATCTGTGCTTCCTGTCTCTGCTCTTCCAGTTCCTCGCGGACTTCGCCAAAGCTCTCCTGCAGACGCTCCAGCTCTTCTGCCATAATCGTTCCTTTTGTAAACTTTTCCATGTCCCAGAGCATCTGGTTGGAAACCACATCCTGCTCTTTCCATGCTTCCAGCCGTTCACTGATCTGCTGCCATTTTCCCTGGCTTGTCTGTAAATGTTCCAGTGTCTCATTTACCGCCGCAAGTTCAGCTTCCAGATTTGCATATCCGCTGTTCGCAATTCTTAAAATAATCTCTTCATACTGTTTCTGCAGTTCAACTTCTTCTTTCTTAAGCAACGATAAAATTGCTTCCTGCTCACCGGTGCCTTCTTTGCGCACTTTTTCCTTATCTATGCAGGCCTGGATCTGTCCTTCCAGCTTCAGCATTTCCAGGCGGTCAATCTGATAAGTACATAAAAGAACTTCTTTTTCTTTCTCCTGAAATGCTTCATATCTGCCATGGATATCCTGCAATTTTTGAATTTCGTTCAATGTCTCCTCGATCTTGCTTCGCATTCTCGCATACTGCATAACGCTTTCCTGCAAGTCTTCTATATGAATATCCTGCTCCATGCAAATATACTCTTTCACAAAATCTTCCAGTTTAATATTCATTTTAAATGGAATCGCACGTTTGAAAAGTCGTGGGAATTTCTCCGCATCCAGTCCGCCAAGATAAATATCGTACATCTGGCGGCGGAATCTCTCATTGCTCGGTCCACAGTAAAACTGCTCCGCCGGGAAAGAACGCTGTAAATATTCACGCATTTCCATCGTCGTCAGGCATCTGGATGTGGTACGGTAATTATTTTCCAGAAGACCTCCCATGTGCCAGAAAAACAGTCTGCTGATATCATTTGTCGCCGTATCTACGTCAAACACAACGCCGATACACTGCTTTTCTTTTGTATCACTCTGCTCTAATTCCAGTACGATCGTGCTGGAAAAATTCTGATTTCTCAGATACTGAAATTCATTGTGTTCATTAATGTTGACCATTCCACGCAAATATTCAATGAGGGAACGGTCGGAATCATCTGCTGCCGCTTTATTAAAAAATCCACGTCCGTCTGTATTTGCATATAATACAATCTGCATCGCGTCAATCACGGTTGATTTTCCACTTCCCGAATGTCCGGTGAAGAAATTAATTCCTTCACTAAATGTCAGTATTTTCTGATCAATGTAATGCCAGTTATTCAGACAGATCTTCGACAGTATTTTGAATGGTTGTTTCGTCTCCAATAGTATCCTCCTCACTGAATGTCTCTAATAATGCCCGCAGGTCATCGCCCAGAAGTACCGTATGAATGCATGGGTAAATGACCAGTCTCGTCTCTTCGTTTAATTCTTCCAGAACATCAAGTGGTTCTATGATCTGGTATTTTTTTAAAAGTGCAATCGTTCTGCGCATTTCGGTCGGTGACGGCAGACCGCGTAGCACGCGGAACTCGCCGGCTTTACCGTTTAATGCGCCAACGGTTGTCACAATGTGGCTGCTCGAAGAAACCGTCTCCATCTGCTCATCGTAAATCAGTTTCAGAACAAGCAGATAAATCGTCGCAAGCCGCGATAATTTCTCACCCCAGAGCTGTTCGCCCTGAATGTAAATCACACCCATATGCGCATTTTCCCGCAAAGTAATTCCTGCCACTTTGAAGTAGGCACGGATAAATTCCAGATGTTTGCTCAACACACGATATTCTCTCACCGGAACCATGCGTCCCTGTCTTTTATCAAACTTCCGCTCCAGAACAAAGGTCTGTCGGTACAGAATCTGGATAACTTCTGTTATTTCTTCCTGCTCTTCCTGCGAAAGTTGTTCAAAATATTCGATCATAAGCGTCTCCTTACAAATTTGAGTGCCGGATATTTATAAGAACCATTTTCAATCTGATCCGGTTCTTCCTCCAGCACCATATATTTACTGTTCTTTCTTGTACTGTAATCGTAAGCAAGAATCAGTTTCTCAAACGCCTCTTCATCCATCAGCGAAATCTTGGAAGCGTCCATTACTTCTCCGTCCATATAAGACTCAATAAATTCCTCAATCTGGCTTCTGCTGTAGCGCATCTGAATCCGGTTTAGCTTGAGTACATCATCTTTATCAAGATCCGGCAATGCCTGATCCGGCGCCATTTTACTGATAAAATCCGTTCTTGGTCTTCGTCTCTTATACAGCGATTTCTCCGAAAGAATTTCCAAAAGCGAGAGATTCATCCGCTCCCCGGTTTCACGGATCATCGCATCCTGTTCCTGCGCATCCTCCGTTTGGGACATGCGGTTCAAGAGCTGCACGACCAGACCTTTCGTATCCGTTTCACCACTTAACAGATAGTTAAGTCTCGTCACTGTCGCACGCACATATTTCGCATGCTCTTTATCCATATTGGCGATCCGGTGCTCAATGTCATCAAATCCACGCTCGATCTGATCCAGAAGATCCAACACATCATCTTTCGTATCACCCATCTGCGCCGCCCGGGTACGGATCTCTTCTATCCATTCTTCATCTTCCCGCATGTCGCGCAGACATTTTTTAATATCCATCTTATAAATATAGAAGTTATCCGATGTTTTCAAAATGTGGTATTTCTTCTGTACGATTTCTTCCACATATCCATCCAGATGTTCCCGCAGCAGATCTTCATAATTATTCTGTTCCAGAAGTCTTGCAAAAAATTTATCCATATTATGAAGCATATCCTGCAAAGCTTTATTCAGCCGCTTCGTGTTGACAAGCGCCGTCCGCAGCATTCCGAGGTTTGCCCTGCTGTCGTTCTTAAAAGAAAATAATGTCGCATACACATTCTGGATATAGATTTCCGTGTCCTGCATATCTTCTGAAGACAGCCGCTCAAACGCCTCAATAAAAACAGCCGAATAATCCGGAATGACAATATTCGTAACCAGCGTTTGATAATCTTCAATCCGCTTCAGCCATCCGGTCTTCAAAAGCCAGTTCAGAATCCTCGACGATGGCGTCTCCAGCATGTCAAACTCTGTCTCATTTTCCTCCCACTGGAGCTTGAACCGCTTTCTCGCATTCATGTCCCCCAGCACTTGGATACACACTTCCCTCGTCAGGAAATAATTATTATATTGATATTCTTCATTGATGCACAACAGTGCTTCAATATAAATGTCCCGGTTCACCGAACGGAATAAACTCCAGAACGTGTCCGGGATTTCATTTCTTAATTGCATCTGTTTTCTCCATTTTATAATCCAAATCCGTTATTGCCCACAAACCATCTGCAAACAACAACTAAAATCCATCATTTAGTATAAATGTTTCCGGCTTCCATTGCAATGTTCTATTTTTCCTGTCATAATGTATATAATACCAAGGGATAAAAGTGTGTCATCCGTCTGAACTTGTTCAGAGACGGATGACACACTTTGAGACCTGCCACGTTATGAGCATGTAAGAGGAGCGTAAGCTCCACGATATGCGAATAGCGGGGGCGGGCGCTATGTGCCAGCGACACATGCTTAGCGCCGACCGAAGCGGAGCGTAGACGCGAGAGTACGCAGTACGCAGCAATCCGATGGGATTATATATAAGTGTGCAAAAGGCGGTATCCGTCTGAACTTGTTCAGAGACGGATGACACACTTTGAGACCTGCCACGTACGTTATAAAATGGAGGAACAGACATGGCTGAAACAATCATGAAAGAAACAACCGAAGAGCAAAAGAATAACACCACTGAAAATGTGGTAACTCCTTTTGAGAAAAATACAGGAAATGAAAATGCTACAAAAGAAACTGAGGAGAAAACTTCTGCTGCTGAAAATTCAGATTCCGTTAAGACAGATTCCATGAAAAATGATTCTGTAAATGCAAACTCTGCAAATGCAAACTCTACAAATGCAGACTCTATAAATGCAGACACTACCGGATCAGCTCATTATCGTACGATTGACGATCCTTCCGATAATTTTTCCAGAGATCAGTGGATTCTTTCCCACATCAAAGACGAGGACCTGATGGAATATCTCCGGTTAGAACAGCATCGCATGGAACTTTTACAACAGGCAAAAGAGAAACGCGAAAAACGCATTTTCACACTGGTTCAGCTTTTACTTTCACTTGCCGCTGTCATTGCAGTTACTTATCTTTTAAAAGACAATCCGACAATCCTTTTAAGCATCCTTTATATTGTCGGCATTATTGGCGCTTTCTGGATCATGAAGAATCCAAAAGATAAGAGCGATCGTAAAAATAAAGATACTAAATAGCTATCTGTTTCATATTTATTTTGTATTTAACTTAAAATCAATTTTACTATATGATCCGGTCTGGAATTTCCAGGTCGGATTTTGTTATAGCTACGAGGAAAATGCACGCATTTATGCAGGTGCATTTGACGGCCGCTAATCAGAGCGAGATACGAAAAAGCGTATCTCGTCTCTGTCAATAATCACAACATCGCTCCCGCAAGTATCACACTTGCTGCAAGCCCGGCGAAAGTTGCAAGCAATGCACCAGTCAGTGTGTACCTCGTCTTTGTAACTTTTGCTGTCATATAATACACACTCATTGTATAGAAAATCGTTTCGGTACTTGCCATGCTGATGGACGCAATTAATCCGTTTCTCGAATCTGTCCCAAATTCCTTATAAATATCTAATAGCAAACCGGTTGCTGCCGAAGAAGAAAACATCTTTACAACTGTAAGCGGCACCAATTCGCCCGGAAAGCCAATCCATTTTGTAAACTTTCCGATTTCTTCCGACAGACAAGTCAGCAAGCCTGAAGCCCTCAAGATTCCGACTGCCACCATAAGCCCTACCATTGTCGGTATGATTTTCGCCACAGTCAGAAAACCGCTTTTCGCGCCTTTTACAAATACATCATAAACCGCAACCTGCTGCAGGATTCCATAGCATAAAATTCCAAGAATGATCATCGGAATCAGCAGATCCGACACGATAAGAAACCATTTCATTTCCAGATTCTCCATTTAGCATATATTTTTGTTCTTTCTAATGAAAATGTCAAAAAACAACAGCTATGATACTTGCATATCGTTCCTTTTTTACTCCCCTAATCCTATACCAATATTTCTATACTATTACTGTATGGCTGTTTTTCTTTATAAATTCTTATTTTTTAATTCCGGAATATTTTTTTATTCTATGCACACTTTGTTGCAAATATCTCCTTTATCTTAAGCATAACTTTTTCCTTTCTTTCATAAAATAATTTAAGTTTGTAATAAAAAATGCTTTCGAGGTATCCTATGTTAAATCTTCTCTGGGCAGGCATGATCATTGCAGGTGTTTTCTTCGCCGCATTCACCGGGCAGATTCCGGAAATAACAAAAGCGGCGCTGGATTCTTCTAAAGAAGCAGTGACGCTTTGCATCACAATTTCAGGAGTTATGGCTTTTTGGACCGGAATGATGGAAATCGCCCAGGAAGCAGGCATGATCCGGAAACTTTCTGCGAAACTTTTGCCCTTCCTACATTTTTTATTTCCAGAACTACCCTCTTCCCATAAAGCAATACCACATATTTCTACAAATATTATTGCCAACATATTAGGGCTTGGATGGGCTGCGACTCCTGCCGGATTAAATGCCATGCAGGCACTTTCAGATTTGGAAAAGGAACGGCGGTCTGGAAAAGCTCCCGGTCCGGTGCTTCCTCCAGGCACTGCGAGCAAAGAAATGTGTAATTTTCTCATTCTGAACATTTCATCACTACAGCTGATTCCAGTAAATATTATTGCATACCGCAGTCAGTACGGAAGTGTCAATCCTGCTGCCATTACCGGTGCCGGAATTCTTGCGACCAGCGCCAGCACGCTGACCGCTATCTTATATTGTAAATACAAGAATCATCACCCCTATTAGAAAAGCTTCTTTTCATATTGATATGTTAAAAAGTAGCTATACAAATATTTATTTTTCTATATATGAAAAACACATAATAGTCACCAAATACTTTGATTTTCAAATTTTTTTGTTTCAGGGGTTGCTTTTTTTATTTTTTGAGATATAATATGGATATAAATAGATGTAGTATTTAATACTACGTGTCGAACTATCGATTTCTAGGAGGCGGTATTTATGTCAGATACAATACAAAAATATATCAAAGATCCAGGAAGTGCGATCACTCATTTTATCGGAATGTTAATGGCAATTTTTGCAGCTATTCCACTTCTGATCAAAGCAGCAAGAGAGCCTTCCCGCATTTATATTATTTCCATTGCGATTTATGCGGTCAGCCTGATTCTGCTCTATGCAGCCAGCACCACATACCATACATTTAACCGCACGCCGCGGATTAATAAAATTTTGAAAAAAATCGACCATATGATGATTAGTGTCCTGATCGCCGGAAGCTACACTCCGATCTGTCTGCTCGTGCTTGGTGGCAAAACCGGAATCATTTTGCTCTCTATTGTGTGGGGTATTGCGATCGCCGGAATCATCATCAAGGCTTTCTGGATCAACTGCCCGAAGTGGGTATCTTCCGTTCTGTATATCGGCATGGGCTGGACCTGCGTACTTGCATTTACACAACTTCTTAACTCCATGTCACAGGCAGCTTTCGGATGGCTCCTTGCAGGTGGTATCATTTACACTGTCGGCGGCGTGATCTACGCACTGAAACTGCCGATTTTCAACAGCCATCATAAGAATTTCGGAAGTCATGAGATCTTCCACTTATTCGTTATGGGTGGAAGCTTCTGCCACTTCATCGTTATGTACAACTTTGTTCTCCGTTAATTGAAATGTAGCGAGCAGAAGCTCTTTCTTCTTCCGCGGCAGTTGTTTGATCTCATACTCCCGTCGCATAGCTTCAGATTTTGTCTGGAATGTCTCATAATAAACCAGCTCAACTGGGCGCCGGTACTTCGTGTACTTGGCGCCCTTTCCTTCGTTATGCATTTTCACACGCTTTTCCACATCATTCGTCCAGCCTGTGTATAACGTGCCATCCGCACATTTTAAAATATATGTATAATTCATTTTCCACACATCTTTCCACATCTTATCTACATCACAGTATAACTTATCCACGATATCCCGTCCAGTTACGAAAAAGGGACAGGGACTTTCGAATAGGGGACGGGGATTTTCTAGAAAATCCCCGTCCCCTATTCGACTAAGAACTCAATCGGATTGACCGGCTGCCCATTTTTCCGCATTTCAAAATAAACATTGCTGCCTTCTGCGCTGTAGTATTTGGTCGGTTCACTAACATAACCGAGTGTTGTTTTTGCCGTAACCGACTGCCCGGTCTTCACCGGCACTTCCTTGAGTTGTCCATAAATCAGCTCATAGCCGTTACCAATATCAACGGTTACGGTTGTTCCGGTCTGTGCAGTTTTGTCAATCGATTTTACGACGCCTGTTGTTGCTGCTATGACTTGATCTCCGACTTCTGCGGAGAAAATAACTGCCGGATTGTATTTGTACTGATCCAATGTCTTAAAGTACACGGTTTTATCCATGCTGTAGTTCATCAGGATGCTGCCGTCTACCGGCCAGAGCAGTTCACTCTTCCCGTCAAATCCTGATATTGCCCGACTTCCGGTTGTTTGAGTTTCTCCGGCTCCTGTTCCATCTGAATCATTTTCATTATCAGATGTACTTTCTCCGGCTCCTGCATTTTCATCGTTATTATCCGGTTCTTCTGTATTCGGGACGTTGTCTAATGGTGTGTTTCCTTCGCCTTTTTCTTCTGCACTCTTTTCCGGTTCGTTCACAATCTTGTCCGTTCCGGCTTCTTTCTTCTCTTGTTCCATTTTTGCCTGCAACTGTTCTTTCTGCGCCTGTTTGTAGTCTTTAAATGTATATGTTCCTACTATTGCGATAGCTGCCACAAAGCACAAAACGGCTGCAACGGCAGGCCCTCGTTTTCTTTTTTTCGGCCCTGGTCTCTTTTTTTGCTCTTGATTCATCTAATCACCACCTCTGACTTTATTTTTGCCAGCGCATGGTAACCTTATTCACATAGTTTATTCATTTTCTAAATTTTATATTATCACCTACTTTCCCACCTGATTTTTACGTCCTCCTTCCCCCTGTACGATCTCCGCAACCTCCCGGATTTTCGTCTTTTTATAAAAATAACCGAGTATCTCCTTATAAGTTTTCCCCTTTTTCGCCATTTCATTTGCCGTATACTGGCTCATTCCGTATCCATGTCCGACACCGCACGTGATAATGCGCAGTTTTCCAGCGTATTTTTGTAAAATAAAACTCGACGACGCCAAATGATATTTCTCCCGGAACGCTTCACCGCTCATTATTTCTTCCCCAACCCGCACTTTTTTCACATATCCGGCGCTATCGAGTGCAGTCACTTTTGCATCTAATTTTTTCTCCATTGTTGTCTGGATCTGCCATTCATTTTCCAGATCTTTCGGACAGGTCACTTTTTTGAGATAAGGATATTCTTCACCCAGCGACTCTTTTGCATCCCGTGTACTTCCGTTTGTCAGCCTGCAAAATGGTGCATACGCCGGTTTTCCTTTCCATGTCAGGATCTCGCCATCCGTCTCCTCCCACGCTTTTTTTAATTTATTATAGTAGGAATAATATTTATTGCTTCCCCACAACTGTTTTTTCTGTGCATCGGTCAGATAACTCTGCTCAAGTACAGTATCACTTCCGTCCTGATTCATTTTCTCGCAAATAGATGTGCGCACAAGTACCGCCTGCGCTTTCCATGCTTCTTTTTTATACGAGCCGGGCATTTCTTTCGCCATGACACTAATTCCGTAATCTTCTAAGGGCATTTCTATAATTTTCTTACTACCTCTCAAATTACTATTATTTCCATTTCTCTCTTTTGATCCACTGTTCTTCACACTATCGTCATCCACATCTCTACCTCCCGAACTATCTCTATTTTTCGAGCCACCGCCATTCTCATCCACATCTGCTATATCTGCACCATTTCCCGAGCCATCTCCCGACTCACTACTCTCCACCCGCACATACGTCTCATCCACTTCCACGCTTCCTCCCCGCCCGGAGCCATTTAAAAATGCTGTCACAAAATACGGCACACAGATCAGTATCGCCAGATAACACACTGCTTTTTTCAAATATCTATGCATACAAAAAGCCCTCCCATACACTGTATGGAAGGACTTGTCTGCTTATTCACAAATTTATTTGCAAATTTTATTCGTAAATTTCTTCTGAAATTGTCTCTTTGTCCAGTTTCCAGATATCATCGACATATTCCTGAATCGTTCTGTCTGATGAGAACTTACCGCAGGATGCTGTATTTAACAGGACCATCTTAGCCCATCTGTCTTTATCTCTGTAAGCAGCCTCTACTTTCTCCTGTGCCTCGGCATAAGAGCGGAAATCTTTCAGGATGAAATATACATCCGCCTGATTATTTCCCTGTGGCATTAACAGTGAGTTGTAAAGATCGCGATACATCTCTGTATCACCCTGTGCATAAGTACCGTCTACCAGCTGGTCAACCACTCGTTTGAGTTCTGGATCGCTGTTGTAGATCTGGCGTGAATCGTATCCACCATTCTGCTCATAGTTAATAACTTCATCAGAACTCAGGCCAAAGATAAATGCATTATCCGCTCCGACTTCTTCTACAATTTCCACATTTGCTCCATCCATCGTTCCCAGAGTTGCGGCACCATTTAACATAAATTTCATGTTACCGGTTCCGGATGCTTCCTTGGATGCTGTAGAAATCTGTTCGCTGACATCTGCTGCCGCAAAAATCCACTCAGCATTAGATACACGGTAATCTTCAATAAATACAACTTTCAATTTACCGTTAATACTGCGGTCATTATTTACAACATCTGCTACGGAGTTGATCAGCTTAATGATCTGTTTTGCACGGATATAACCTGCGGAAGCCTTCGCTCCAAAGATAAATGTTCTTGGATAGAAGCTCTTCTCCGGATGCTCTTTAATCTGATTGTATAAGTACATAACGTGTAAAATGTTAAGAAGCTGACGTTTGTACTCATGCAGACGTTTTACCTGCACATCGAAAATAGATGTCGGATCTACTTCGATACCGTTATGCTCCTTGATGTATTTTGCAAGACGTACTTTATTTTCATATTTGATAGACATAAACTCTTTCAGAGCTTCCTCGTCATCCAGCCATTTTTTCAGTCCGGACATCTTCGGCAGATCTGTGATCCAGTCTTTTGTTCCGAGTTTTTCTGTTACCCAGTCTGCAAGCAGCGGATTTCCGTGCATCAGAAAACGTCTCTGTGTGATACCGTTTGTCTTGTTGTTAAATTTCTCCGGCATCATCTCGTAGAAATCACGCAGCTCCTGTTTTTTCAGGATCTCTGTATGCAGGCGCGCAACACCATTGACAGAATATCCGGCAACGATTGCCAGATGTGCCATCTTCACCTGTCCGTCTCTTAAAATCTGCATTTTTGCAACTTTTTCTTCATTTCCTGGATACATCTCACGTACCTGGATTACGAAACGACGGTCGATCTCCTGAATGATCTGGTAAACTCTAGGAAGCAGTTTTGAGAACAGGTCGATCGGCCATTTCTCCAGCGCTTCTGCCATGATCGTATGGTTTGTGTAAGCACAGGTCTTTGTTGTAATCTCCCATGCATCGTTCCATTCCATATTTTCTTCATCCAGAAGGATCCGCATTAACTCTGCAACTGCTACAGTCGGATGTGTATCGTTCATCTGAATTGTAATCTTCTCCGGCAGTTCATGTAAATCTGTATGTTTTTTCTTAAATTTGGCAATTGCTGCCTGTAAGCTTGCAGATACGAAGAAATACTGCTGTTTCAGACGCAGTTCTTTTCCTGCGTAGTGATTATCGTTCGGATACAGCACTTCTACGATATTCTTCGCAAGGTTCTGCTGCTCAACCGCTTTGTGATAATCTCCACGGTCAAAGGAATCTAACTGGAAGTCTACGATTGGCTCTGCATCCCAGATTCGTAAAGTATTGACGATATGGTTGTTGTATCCGACAATCGGATAATCATACGGAACAGCCAGTACAGATTCGTAATTTTCCTGTACAAAATGTGTCTTTCCATGCTCGTCATACTCTACACGGATGTTTCCGCCAAAACGTACTTCTTTGGCATACTCCGGACGTTTCAGTTCAAACGGATTGCCATCTTTTAACCAGTTATCCGGAGTCTCTACCTGATAGCCGTCCTCAATCTTCTGCTTGAACATACCATAGCGGTAGCGGATTCCACAGCCGTAAGCTGCATATCCCAGTGTTGCAAGTGAGTCTAAAAAACAAGCTGCCAGTCTTCCAAGACCACCGTTACCAAGAGCCGGATCCGGCTCCTGGTCCTCGATTGCATTAAGATCGATGCCAAGCTCATCTAAAGCTTCCTTCACCTCTTTGTAAGCGGTCATATTGATCAGGTTATTTCCAAGCGCACGTCCCATCAGAAATTCCATAGACATGTAATAAACCATCTTCGGATCATCTTTCTCATACTGTTCCTGAGTCGCGATCCAGTCATCGATGATCGCTTCTTTTACAGCATAAGAGACTGCCTGGAATAACTGCTGCGGGGTTGCTTCTTCAATTGTCTTACGAAACAGGGTTTTTACATTATTTTTAACTTCTTTTTTAAACGCCTGTTTTTCAAATCTTGGATTGATCATTTTCACATTCCTTTCTTTACGGAGGGGCACAGATTACTGTTTTTCCACGCCGAGTGTTACCTTCTCTCCGTTGATCTTCCATTCTTTCACATATCCTGACGGTGTCTGTTTCACTGCGCTTATGCCCAGAGTCTCTCCGGCGATCTCATCTGCATGCTCCGCGAAAATCTTCTCAGCCTTCTCGGTTCCCTCGTATGTGATCGCAATCTGATCCATAACTTCAAATCCGGCTTCTTTACGCATCGTCTGTACTTTGCTGATGATCTCACGTACAAATCCTTCTGTCAGAAGTTCTTCTGTCAGGTTCGTATCCAGAACAACGGTAATTCCGTTATCATTTTCAGATACATAGCCTTCCATCTGTGCAGTGTCAATCAGAAGATCCTCGCGGAATAAAGTAATCTCCTGTCCATTGATATCCAGTTTTAAAGAATCGGTTGCATTCAGCTCATCCATTGCTGCGTTTCCGTCTAATGAGCCAAGTGCAGCTTTGATTCCACCTAACATTTTACCATATTTTGGACCTACCGTCTTTAGCTGAGGTTTGAAAGAATAGGAGGTGAAATCACGAACTTCTTGTGTAAATTCCATAGTTTTTACATTCAATTCGTCTTCGATAATCTCCTGATAGAACTCCGGAAGTTCAAAATCAGCTTTCACATACATTTTTCCAATCGGCTGACGGTTTTTGATATTTGCAGTATTTCTGCAAGCACGTCCCATAACAACCAGTTTCAGAAGTTTCTCCATGTTATCTTCCAGTTCTTTGTCAATGTGCTCCTCATTTACAGTCGGATAATCGCACAGGTGGATACTCTCCGGTGCGCTCTCATCCAGGCTTCTTACGAGGTTCTGGTAAATATCTTCTGTCATGAACGGAATCATCGGTGCAGCAACCTTGCTCACTTCAACAAGCGCTGTGTACAGAGTCATGTAAGCATTGATCTTATCCTGCTCCATTCCTTTTGCCCAGAAACGCTCACGGCTTCTTCTTACATACCAGTTACTCATATCATCTACAAATTCCTGAAGTGCTCTTGCTGCTTCCGGGATTCTGTAATTTGCAAGATGATCATCTACGTCTTTGATCAGTGTATTTAATTTGGATAATAACCATTTATCCATAACGGATAATTTATCATATTCCAGTACATATTTTGTTGCATCGAAATTATCAATATTTGCATACAGTACGAAAAACGCATAAGTATTCCACAGAGTTCCCATGAATTTTCTCTGTCCTTCTACAACAGCTTTTCCATGGAAACGGTTCGGCAGCCACGGTGCACTGTTTACATAGAAATACCAGCGGATCGCATCTGCTCCGTATTTCTCCAGTGCATCAAACGGATCAACTGCATTTCCCTTGGATTTACTCATCTTCTGTCCATTCTCATCCTGTACATGTCCCAGAACGATAACGTTCTTATACGGAGCTTTGTTGAAAATCAATGTGGAAATAGCCAGTAAGGAATAGAACCATCCACGTGTCTGGTCTACCGCCTCGGAAATAAAGTCTGCCGGGAAATGCTTCTCGAACAGATCCTGATTCTCAAATGGATAGTGGTACTGTGCAAACGGCATAGATCCACTGTCAAACCAGCAGTCGATAACTTCCGGTACGCGGTGCATTGGCTTGCCGCACTTCGGACACTTGATCGTTACATTGTCGATATATGGACGGTGTAATTCGATCTCATCCGGACAGTTGTCGGACATAGATTTCAGTTCTTCAATACTTCCGATTGAATGCTGGCATCCGCACTCGCACTCCCAGATATTTAACGGAGTTCCCCAGTAGCGGTTACGGCTGATACCCCAGTCCTGGACATTTTCCAGCCAGTCGCCGAAACGTCCTTTTCCGATGCTTTCCGGGATCCAGTTGATCGTGTTGTTGTTTGCGATCAAATCGTCTTTAACTTCTGTCATCTTGATAAACCATGACTCACGAGCGTAGTAAATCAGTGGTGTATCACATCTCCAGCAGTGTGGATAGCTGTGTTCAAACTTCGGCGCGTCGAAGAGAAGTTTTCTCTCATCCAAATCTTTTAATACTTCCGGATCTGCTTTCTTTACGAAAATACCGGCAAATGGTGTAGTCTCTCCCATATCACCTTTTTCGTCTACTAACTGTACGAACGGCATGTCATATTTACGTCCGACTTTGGCATCGTCTTCACCAAATGCAGGTGCGATATGAACAACACCGGTACCATCTGTCAGTGTTACATAAGTATCGCATGTAACGAAGAATGCTTTTTTATTCTGTTTCGCTGCGCAGTCATATGCACACTGGTACAGCGGCTCGTATTCTTTGTATTCCAGATCCTGTCCTTTGTATGTTTCCAGGATTTCATAATCCGGACCTTCGTTTCCTGATTTCTCAGCAAGTCCACCAAGAACAGTATCCAGAAGCGCCTGTGCCATGTAATAAACATATCCGTCAGCAGCCTTTACTTTTGCGTAGTCTTCTTCCGGATTTACACAAAGACCGATGTTGGACGGCAGTGTCCAAGGTGTAGTTGTCCATGCGAGGAAATATGCATCTTCTCCGACAACTTTGAAACGTACAATTGCAGAACGTTCTTTTACATCTTTATATCCCTGTGCTACTTCCTGTGCAGAAAGCGGAGTTCCACAACGAGGGCAATAAGGAACAATCTTGAATCCTTTGTACAGAAGACCTTTGTCCCAGATCTTCTTCAGTGCCCACCACTCAGACTCGATAAAGTCATTGTGATAAGTAACATACGGATCATCCATGTCAGCCCAGAAACCTACAGTATTAGAGAAATCTTCCCACATACCTTTGTATTTCCATACGCTTTCTTTACATTTCTTAATAAATGGCTCTACACCATATTTCTCGATCTGTTCTTTTCCGTCCAGTCCAAGAGCTTTCTCAACTTCCAGCTCAACCGGCAGACCGTGTGTATCCCATCCGGCCTTTCTCGGTACTTCATATCCCTTCATTGTACGATAACGCGGGATCATATCTTTAATAACACGAGTCAGTACGTGACCGATATGCGGTTTACCATTTGCTGTCGGCGGTCCGTCGTAAAACATATACTGTGGACAGCCTTCACGGTCTTCCATACTCTTCTCAAAAATGTGATTCTCTTCCCAGAACTTCTCTGTAGCCTTCTCGCGGTCTACAAAATTCATGTCTGTCGAAACTTTCTTATACATGATTCTCCTCCTTCTCTGATGGGGGACGGGGCATTTCTAGAAAATCCCCGTCCCCTTTTAATATCTTTTGATAGTTTTCCACATTTTCCACATCTTTTTTCCACATCGTGGGGGAAAATTGGGATGAATATTAACATTTTTTGCATGTATAGGATAAATAAAATAGAATGTGCCTTAGCACATTCCCGCGCTGAGCGCGGTTGTTTACAACAATCTACCTCTTCGCGCGAGTGCGCATCCTGCCGGAGGCTTTTTTTATATAATAGGAAATGCAATTTCTATTATATAAAAAAAGCTTCCATCCTGTATAGGACGAAAGCTGTGCCTGCGTTTATAAACCACCTAAACATACTATCATATGCTTTTCCTGTAACGGGGAAATGCCGTCAGCATCTACTAAGCTTGCGCTTTTGGATGTCTGCAACTCGGAAGTGATCTTCGGATATCGTTACTTGTACCGGACTTCCACCATCTCCGGCTCGCTGTGACGTTCTGCTATATCGTACTGTCTCCGTCAACGTTTTATATCTTTTCATATGCGTTCTTATTATACGAGTTTTCGCTTTATTTCGTCAAGGTTTTATTTGCCATTTTTATTTTTTTCTTTTATACTAAAATAAAAAATTACAATATTCGGAGGATTTTATGCATATAGGTAAGAAAGCGCAGAAAAGAGAAAAATCAGCTATGTCGGTTTCTTTATACGGGAATCTGGTTTTTGTTGTTATCGAGCTTCTCATGGCTATTTTTACAGGTTCACAGGCGGTGCTTCTGGATGCAGTTTATGATGGAGTAGAATTTTGCATGCTGCTGCCATCGCTTTTCCTTATTCCATTGCTATACCGCCCATCCAATGAACAGCATCCGTTTGGATACACCCAGATTGAATCCATCTTCGTTGTTGTCAAAGGAATCACCATGGTCTCTGTAACATTCGGGCTGATCTTCAACAATATTCATCTGATGCTCCACGGTGGGCACATCGTATCCTTCCATACGATTGCGTCATTTGAATTTTTCGCATGTTTCCTTGGCATCGTAGTCACTATTTATCTGAGTATAAAAAATAAAACGATGGCATCTCCTATGATCAATATGGAAATGCAGGGATGGAAAATTGACAGCTTTCTGTCTCTCGGCATGGCAGTTGCCTTTTTACTGCCGATACTGCTACCATTTGCATGGTTTAAACCAGTTATTCCTTACCTGGATCAGATTATCACGATTACGTTGTCTGTCATCATGCTTCCGACACCGATCCGCACTGTTATCACAGCATTCCGTGATCTTATGCTGATCCCACCGGAAGAAGACACCATTGAAGAAATCAAAAACCTTGTGGAACCGATCATCCGCACTTATGGTTACCAGAAATTATATTATGATATTCTGCGTACAGGACGTAAGCTGTGGATCAGTGTCTATATCACATTTGAAAAGGACCTCGTATCACTCGCCAAATTCAAAGCCATCCAATCAGAGTGTATTGCAGCTCTCGCTGAAGAATATCCTGATTTTTATTTTGAGCTTCTGCCGGATATTGCTTTCACCGGAGCCGAGAAAGCTGCACTGGAGCAGAAAATTCTTAAAGAACAGATGCAAGAAATGCAGGAAGGAACAAGGGAAGTGTAAATAATTGTACACTCCCAATTGCAACAGGAAACGTGAAAATACCAATAGGAATTGTCTTTATTGTTAGTAAGGATATAAAGAATATAAAGCAAGGAGCGAGAGGCTTGTATAAAATCAAGCTTTCGCCCTTGCTTTATACATTTCAGTTATAAAATGCATATCAACTGCAGGCAACAATTACAAAGAATTATTTCCCATTTTCGATTGCCTGATCAATGAGCTCATTCAGTCTCTTTGCCTGATCTTTCGCTGTGATGGCGCCTACGATTGGCTCTCCTACGATATTACCCTTCTGGTCAACGACGTATGTCGTCGGGTAAGAGAAGAGTCCGGAAGTAAATTTTCCTGCTTCACTATTTGTGGCAAACCATACATTTTTGTAAGTAATTTTCTTTTTTGATAAAATATCTTTCGCTTCTTTGATGGCTGCTTTGTCGCCGTCGATTGTAAAGGTGTTGACACCTATCACTTCGCCGCCTTTTTTCTGAAGCTTTTTATTGAGCGCCTGCAGATCTTTCAGCTCACCGACACATGGGTTGCATGTAGTGAACCAGAAATTTACGACTGTCACTTTATTTTTCGCAAAAAGCTTCTTGCTGTCTACTGCATTGCCGTCAAGATCTTTTCCTTTGAAGCCTGGGAAACTTATCGCACTACTTTTTTCTGTACTCTTATCATCTTTATTATCGGATGTACTCATGCCTGCTTCGCTTGCATCCACGCTGTCGCCAGAACCTGGTTTCGTTCCGCAATCCGGATATTTCTGTTCTAAAACAGTCAGTCTTCCTTCGATCTTCTTGATTTCTTCTGCTCCTTCTTTCAATGTTTTCAATTCGTCTTTTGAAAATTGATCCTTCGCACCGTCGATTGTCTTAAGGAGAAAATCTCCATAGTTTGTACCATCTTCAATCATCGGATTGTTCTTATTGGCTGCCAGGAATACTTTTTCCCAAAGCTTGGAGTTGGCTGCCAGAATATCATTTTCTTTCTGCATCAGCTTCTGATAAAGCTTTGCCGCTTCTTCTTTGCTGTCCGGATTATTTTTGCTGTCACTTTCTGTCTGGGCAGTTTTCCCGGAGCTGCTATCCTTGCTGTTACCAGAAGTACATGCACTGAGTCCAAGTGCTAAAATGAGTGTCATTGTTACAGCTGTTGTTTTTAAAAGTTTTGTTTTCATCATAATTATTTATCTCCTTTACATTTATTATTTTTACTAAAACCATATCGAAACCTAAGTGCTTCGGCCGGGCATTCTTTTATACATTTGCCACAGCGGATACATTCCGTGTGGTCAGGTGTCTTCGTGATATCCACATCCATCTTGCATACGCGGGCACATTTTCCACAGGAAATGCATCTACGATCGTCCACTTGGATACCTAAGAGGGATACTTTATTCATCAATGCGTAAAATGCACCTAATGGGCAGATCCATTTGCAAAACGGACGGTAAAATAAAATACTTAATACTACGATTACAAGCAGAATAATTAATTTCCTTGTAAATAATGCTCCAAGCGCCTGACGGATTCCTTCATTTACGATGGCCAGCGGGATGGCCCCTTCCAACACACCCTGTGGGCAAATATATTTACAGAAAATTGGATCCGACATTCCCACATCATTTACAAGAAAAGCCGGCAGCAGGATAACCGCGAATAAAAGCACGATATATTTGATCCAGCGAAGAGGCTTTAACTTCATTGTGGAAAACTTTTTGCAAGGAATCTTATGCAGCAGATCCTGAAGCCAGCCGAAAGGACATAAGAATCCACATACAAAACGCCCCAACAGGACACCGATCAGGATCAGAAATCCACTTATATAGTAGGAAAAGCGAAATTTTGATGCGCCTACCACTGCCTGAAATGCGCCGATCGGACAGGCACCTGCTGCCGCGGGGCAAGAATAACAGTTCAATCCCGGCACACATACGGCTTTCCCTTTACCTTGGTAAATACTCCCCTTTATAAAATTTGGCAAATGTATATTTGTAAGCAATGCCGCTCCCGCCTGGATCCATCCACGGAAACGACTTATAATTATAGATGTTTTTTTCTTCTTATTCTTATCCAATGCCAACACACTCCAGACACAATCGGATTGCCTTACTGAATACTGAATCCACTTCGCCTCGCATTGCTCCGAAGCATACCATGCATATCGCGGCTATTAGTAAAGCGCCCTGGATCATAGCTTTTTTTCTATGAAACAATTTGATCACTCCCTTCATTTCTGCCTCATTATAACACGGCATGTATAAAATCCTTGTTAAGAAGCAAAACTTAACAAAGATTTTATGTCCATATGCTATACTGATACCAGGAGGAAACATATATGCATATTTTAATAGTAGAAGATGAGAAGGTGCTCTGCGACACGATCGTACGCAGCTTAAAACACCTTTCATACAGTGTAGATTATTGCCACGATGGGCAGACTGCGATCGACATGCTCGCTGTGGATCATTTTGACCTTGTCGTTTTGGATCTTAACCTTCCAAGAAAAGATGGCATGAGCGTTCTTAAGGCACTTCGAGAAAATGATTTTGATACGAAAGTTCTGATCCTTTCGGCCCGAAGCGAAGTCGCCGATAAAGTTGCCGGATTAGATGCCGGCGCCAACGATTACCTTACAAAACCATTTCATTTGGAAGAACTGGCCGCAAGAATACGTGCTCTTACACTTCGACGATTCACACAGCACGACGTCGTGCTGACCTGCCAGGAGCTTTCCTTTGATACAAAGGCACGCAAAGCTTCTGCCAAAGGTTCGGACATTTCTCTTACAAGGAAGGAAACGGGGATTTTAGAATATCTAATGTTGAATCAGGGGCGTCCGATCAGCCAGGAAGAATTTATTGAACATGTGTGGGACAGCAGCGTCGATAATTTCAGCAATTCCATAAGAGTGCATATTTCTTCTCTCAGAAAGAAGCTGCGCACCGCTTTAGGATACGACCCGATACACAACCGCATAGGAGAAGGATACGTAATGGAGGAACGCCAATGAAAAAATTATCTTTACAATGGCGGATCACTTTAATGACTGCCGTTTTAATCTGTGTCACATGCGTACTTATGAATTGCCTGATCGGCTATTCCGGTAAGCATTATATGGATACAATTGGAAATGACATCTCTACTTACAGTGATACAAACAGCGACAAAACCGAATCCTTTGACCCAAGCAGCAAGGACCTCGATAATGCGCTTACGATCATTGTAAGCGGCGCCCAGAACTCCTTCAGTCTGACAAGCTGGTATATTACAGCGGCTGTCACACTGCTTGGCGCGGCGCTCGCTTATTTTGTCAGTGGACATGCACTAAAGCCACTGAAAAGCTTTGCCTCTCAGATTGAAAAAGTACAGCCTGACAATTTATCAGATATGAAAGTGAGTGAAGATGTGCTTCCGGAGTTTCGACAGTTCTGTCGCTCTTTCAACAGTATGATCGACCGTCTTGATGAAGGATTCAAAAACCAGCGGCAATTCACCGGCAATGCTGCCCATGAACTTCGCACCCCGCTTGCACTTTTGCAGGCACAGATGGATTTATTTTCCATGGAACACCCGGATGTAGACGATGAGACGCGCAACGTTCTCGATCTTATAAAAGAACAGGCAGAACGCATGTCACAGATGACGAAAATCCTTCTGGAAATGAGCGAGCTCAACAGCGTACCATGTGAGGATGCGATCGAACTTGCTCCGATGGTGGAGGAAATATTTACCGACCTTGCCCCTCTCGCCGAAGAGAAACATATCGCGCTGTCTTCCGATGGAGACGCCCGTTTCATTGGAAGCGATACTTTAATCTATCGTATGCTTTTTAATCTTACTGAAAATGCAATTCGCTATAACCGAAAGAGCGGCGCTGTTCGCATTTCCGTCTGTGAAGATAAGAAATATCATCTGATCCGGATAAAAGATCATGGTTTTGGAATTGCCAAAGCAGATCAGCAAAGCATTTTCCAGCCATTTTTCCGTGTCGATAAATCCCGCAGCCGCGCCCATGGCGGCGTAGGACTTGGTCTTTCTCTCGTTTGGGAGATTGCCTCACTTCACGGCGGGTCTGTAAAAGTGGAAGAAAGCTCCAAAGAAGGAACTACCATTCTCGTAAGCCTGCCGAAAGAAAGATAGCACAAAAAAAGGGTGTGTTACGATAACGACTAAAAAAGGTCCACCGGACCTTTGGGTTTGTCAAGCAAAGTGTGTAAATTTTTTGATTTTTTATCGGCGGTCAAATTAGACCGCCGATTTTGCATTATTTTTGTTGATTCGCATATTATTGGAAGGGCAAGTCATCGTCTTCTGCATCAGTCATCTGAAAGGTGGATATATCAAAATAAATCTCGTCTGTTTCGGTAGCATACTGATAACTGCGACCCTGTCTTTCCGCCTCTTTTTCTGCTTCTGATAAACTGTCAAACCAATCTTGTAATTCTTTTTCGGCTCGCAAAGCACTGATGAAATCAAGGGGATACCCACCGGCTCCACAGATATAATCGCCATTATCATAAGGACTCCTGCCTTTTGCTACCCATTCATGAAGTTCCCTACACCTTTGATGTTTTGCTTTTGGCCATGCCTTTTTGAGTGCTTTTGCAAAACCTGTACCCCCATCAGACACTACCATCCTTGGCTCAGCAATACGTTTCATCAAAGCGATCCAGGCTCCTGCATGTTCATAACGACACAAATACCATCCCAACACATGCTTTTCATCACAGCAAATCAAAACGCATGCTTTCCGACCAAGATAGATCCCATCGAGAAATACTACATCTCTAGATTCTGCTATCTTTGGCGGCATAGCCCATATATCCCAGAACTTTGCTGTCTTTCTTCTAAAGGATCTTCCTTCTCCAGACATTGTTGATTGAGATTCTTTTCCAAACAGCCAATCCAAAAAGATTTGCAGTTCCTTGGATTCATTATTAATTTTATGCGTTAGTGACGTTTTGCAATCCTTACAAAGCCAACGTTGCGAACCAGCTTTTGTCTTTCCAGACTTCACACATTTCATACCACAAACAGGACAATTTACTTGATTCATCTAATCTTCCCTCCATGGTTCTTATTTTAAGGAAGATTAAAAGCCTTTAGTTTCTTTATTTTCAAGGGTTTGGAGACTTTTTATCAACACGTTTTGTCCACCCTCAAAGTTGTTTAAAAAAAGATTAAACAGCCTTCAACCCTTTATTTTCAAGGGCTGAAGGCTGTTTCTATCAACACATTTTGTCCTATAACTCAAATTATAAGAATTCGCAGGCGCAAATCCAACTACAAAAAAAGCCTTTAAATACTAATTCTATCAGTACTTAAAGGCTTTCTATTATTCATACTTAAATGCCGTGCAAATTAGTCCTGTACGTATGGCATAAGAGCAACGTGACGTGCTCTCTTGATAGCTACTGTAAGAGCTCTCTGATGTTTAGCACAGTTTCCTGTGATTCTTCTCGGAAGGATTTTTCCTCTCTCAGAGATGTACTTTCTTAATTTTGCTACATCCTTGTAATCGATCTCGTTATTCTCTTTTCCACAGAATACGCAAACTTTTTTTCTTCTACGTCCGCCGCCTCTTCTCTTGAAGCCGCCTTCTGGACGATTTCCTTTATCGTAAGCCATGATTAACTCTCCTTTCAATTCTTAGTTGAACGGTAATTCTTCGTCAATTCCATCTGGAATATTCATGAAGCCGTCGCCTGCATCCGCTGCCGGAGCTGGTGCCGGTGAAGGAGCCGCCTGGCGGAAACTTCCTGCGTTAGCATCACTGACTGCTTTGCTCTCTGCAAATTCCTGATCTTCTACAACAACATCTGTTGTGTAAATTTTCTGACCTTCTTTGTTCGTGTAACTTCCTGTCTGAATACGTCCTGTAACGATTACCTTCAGACCCTGACGGAAATACTTCTCCGCGAACTCTGCACTTCTTCCGAATGCAACACATCCGATGAAGTCTGCAGTCTGCTCTCCGTCATTGTTACGACGGAATCTGCGGTCAACAGCTAATGTATATCTGGCAATTGCCATAGAGTTATCACCCTGTGAATATCTAACTTCTGGATCCCTTGTTAAGCGTCCCATCAAAATTACTTTATTCATATTATACCTCTACTTCCTGTCTATGCTTCCTGTCTAACGCATAAATATCTGACTACATTATCCATGATGCGAATTCTCTGCTCGATTTCGCCTGGAGTCTCAGCATCAGACTCGAAGTGGATGAAATAGTAATATGCTTCTTTCATCTTCTGAATCTCGTAAGCTAATCTTTTCTTACCCCATTCATCAACGTCAGAGATCTTGCCACCGAAACGCTCAACTAATGCTTTCACTTTTTCGATAACCTGTGCTCTTTCGTCGTCTTCGATTTTTGCACTGACAACAACAGCTAATTCATATTTGTTCATGTCGTCCTGCACCTCCTTCTGGTCTTTTGGCCCCCGCCCGCTTATGTGGGAGCAAGGATTTCCGCGCATGATTATACACGGAATAATAGTGTATCACAATTTGATATGATAACATAAAGGCTTAATTGTTTCAAGCTTTTTTCTTCAAATCTCTTGTATTTTTTTCAACAAGCTTTCTCGCAGTCATGATCTGATGTCCGCACCCCATACATTTCAACCGGAAATCCGCTCCAACACGCAGAATCTCCCACTCTTTGCTTCCACACGGATGCGGTTTCTTCAATGTAACGATATCGCCCACTTCATATATATAAGCCATTTTAATTCCCCCTTACTCCAGCTCTTCTTCCTGCACTCTTACGCCAATCACAACAAAACGATGTTCATCACTGGCTCCTGTGCAGGTAGAAAGTGTAACACAACTGTCACTATTTGTCACCTCTACGCCAGTATCGTAGAGTGCCATACTTTTTGCTGCTTTCGTAAATAATTGAAACATTGCATCATCCGAGAAATCTGTCTGGTACACATCGGATTTCTCTGTCGTCTCTCCCGCAGCATATATAATGTAAGTTAATTTTCTTCCATCTAATGTGTAAATGTAAAAATACGGATATTTCTTCCAGAATTTCCTCGTATCATAATCCTGCAAATGCCGGAACATAGAGCCATCTTTCATGCGATGCCCGTACACGATACTGTTACCGTCTGCAAAATCCGCATTTGCATTTGAATCTAAGAAAATGCTTCCCAGCGTATTCTCATTATTTGAAAATGTTTTATGCAGATAAGTCTGGTTGTCTTTCCCCTGCACAATCGGATAATTAATTTCCTTCGGTTTCGGAGAAAAACGAATCCATCCTATCGTATCTGCATTTATTTTCTTCAACTTATCAAAATCCACCTGAAACTCATCTACGGGTCTTCCCGAATCTTTATCCTGTGTCACCGCCAGCTTGCGTATTTTCTCATATTCATTCTGTCCGTCTTTGTAGCCTTTTCCGATTTTCAGAAGGTTATATCCGGAAACGCAGAATACAATCACCGCAATCACTAAAATGATATTCAGTAGAAAATTATTTTTCTTCCTTCTTCCTCTGTGATGTTTTCTTTTACTCATCCGAATCACTCCTTTAACTCTTGTCTTTACATTATAACAAGCCTTTCCTACTTCTGCCAGTGCCAATTAATAAAGCATGTGCCTTTCCCCCATTCTTGTGCCAGATGCAATTTTCTGCAATACTCTGCTGTCCTCGCAAGTACGTGTCTCCTTTGGTTTTTCTATTATAACAAACCAATAAAATACCATAATCGGTGTTCAAAAAAAGAGTGTCCTTCCTCCCGAAGAGTTTTATATATCAGAAACGACGTTTCCAGTTCTCATTATTAAAAAAGACAGCTCATCACCTCCTCATAACAGGAAAGCTATAGCTGCCTTTTTCTCGCATTATTTATTTAATTTTAATCGTTATTGTTCCATATTTGCCTGAGCCGTCTTTTGCCTTTGCAGTAATCTTCACTTTTTTGCCTTTTCCGGCTTTCATATTAGACAAATAAATTCCCGGATAAGTTTTATGAAATATAAAATATTTTAATTTATGTGATAGATGTTTTCGGTATACCCTCCCCCATTTTTTTGTCAAAACATCATTTTATACTTTTTTAATGACCTTTCACTTCTTCTTAATTGACTTTAAAATCTGTGGGTATATCATTATGAAATATAGAAATAATCTTATAGAAATCAGAGGTGTGAGATATGAATCGGTTCAAAGAAAAATTTATGCAATTCATGTATGGAAGATACGGAATAGATACATTAGGAAAATGGACAGTCGGGCTGGGACTCGCAATTATGCTGATCGCCGGATGGACATCTAATTCCAAGTTGTCTCTCCTTTCCTGGGTGCTCATTATTTATTCCTATTACCGGATGTTTTCCAGAAATATTTATAAACGTTCCCACGAAAATCAACTCTTTCTTGGAAAGACCGCGAAGATCCGCAGCTGGTTCTTCCATAAGAAAAGTATGATGCTGCAGCGCAAGACACATCATATTTACCGGTGTCCGGGATGCAAGCAGAAAATAAAAATCCCGCGTGGCAAAGGACGGATTGAGATCACCTGCCCAAAATGCCACACGTCATTTATAAAGAACAGTTAAAAATCAGACAACGGAGTCCTGTCTCCAGTCCTTTCTTCCGGATGCTCCCGGTATTCCTTCCTGATCCCGGTATTTTGCAACGGTTCTTCTGGAAATCTGGATTCCCTTTTCATTTAATAATTTTGTTATAACCGCATCACTGTACGGTTTCTTTTTGTTTTCCTGTCTTATCAATTCTCTTATCATTCCCTTAATAGCAGCGCTGGATTGTTCTGCATTTTCCTGCATACCACGAACAAAGAAATAACTTAACGGGAAAATCCCCTGGCTGCATTGTAAATATTTTTTATTCACCGCACGACTCACTGTCGATTCATGTATTCCGATCTCTTCCGCTGCGTCTGCCAGACGATATGGTTTTAAATATGCACTGCCATGTTCAAAAAAATCTTTTTGATGTACTACTATTGCTCTTACCACTTTTAACAATGTTGTATTTCGCTGCTCTATGCTCTGTTTCACCCAGTTTGCCTGTTTTATCTTCTGTTCCAGATAATCTTTCACTTCCTGAGATGAATTATTTTTTTGCATCTGACTGTAATATGGACTGATCGATATATCGGCAAACATCCAGTCATTTAACAGAATGTCGTAATATTCTTTAAATTTCACAACAATTACATCGGGAATAATGTATTTCATCTGTTGTCTGTTACTGAAAGACCCACCCGGCTTTGGGGTAAGCGTTTTCAGTCGTTCACACATAACTAAAACTTCATCTATTGGGAGTTTCATCTTTTTTGCAATCTGTGGAATTTTATTTTCTCCAAGCAGCGGAAGACATTCTGTCACCAGTTTTTCCACATTATGATCCAGTTCCCCCCGTCGCTGCAATTGCAGTTGAAGGCATTGCTGCAGATCCATTGCTGCAACACCTGCCGGCTCCAATGCACGCACCTCTTCTATAAGCTGTATCACATGTTCTTTCGTCTCACCTACACTGTCCACAATATCTTCTACAGTATCTGTGAGGTATCCCCGGTCATCCAGACTGTCCAGAATAAATTTTAAAATCTTCTCATCCCTGTCGCTGTACTCCTTCCATAGAAGCTGCGACCAGAGATAGTCCTGCAGTGTTTCTTCGTCGTTTGGATCCACATTCCATTTATTTTTCAGATCGGAAATATCATCATCATCGCTCTGTCTCTGTGTCAGATAATGATACTGTTCCTCCGCAGATGTCTGCTGTTGCCTTTCTTCAATAGATTCTGTTCCAGTATTTTCTTTTACATGTTCATCCAATTCTACTACCGGATTCTCCAGCATTACTTCATTCACATATTCCTTTAATTCCTGCGAAGTCATCTGTAAAATTTCCACGGACTGTATCATTTTCTCTGTCAAAATCTGTTTTTGTTTCTGTCGTAATTCAAGTCTCATACACTCCACCGTGTCCTTTTTCGCATTTTTCTCGTCACCATAACACAAAAATCCTGCCCGAATCGGACAGGATTTTTGTTATAAAGGCGCCAACCAGATTTGAACTGGTGATAGAGGTGTTGCAGACCTTTGCCTTACCACTTGGCTATGGCGCCATCTATGTGCATTTGTTATTATAGCAAATGCACAGGTATTCGTCAATAACAGAATCTTAATTCTACTGTCAGATTTTTAATATTTTTCTAAAATCCCAGGTCTTCATTTACAAGGATTACTTTAATCCGGTTTGGATGTTTAGAATAACGTGTCACCAGAAACTGACAACAAATCGTGTCCGGATTCTTACAGTCAAAGCAGGAACCTGTTTTGCAGCAAGGTGTATCCAGCCCGAAGCGCTGCGCATTGATCGGCGCCGCCTCATTTCTTGCGCGGGACCATGCATTTTCCAGATCCTTTGTAACCTTATTCATACCGATGATCATAATAACATTTCTCGGTCCATATGCAATTGCGGACACACGATTGGCATTGCCATCAATATTTACAAGCACACCACTTTCCGTAATCGCATTAGCACTTGTCAAGAAGAAATCACTGTCGTAAGTTGCCAGCTCAATTTTCCGTTTTTCTTCTTTGTTCTTTGCCGCATCACGATTATAAACTTTATAATTACCTTGACAGACTGCATCCTTTAATCCGATCTCGGCGATCGACATCGAACCGCCCCAGGCAATTGAACTTCCTTCCGGAATGAGCCTGAGTGCGATCTGCAATGCTTCTTCCTTAGAGTCCGCATAGTAGCCTTCCATATTGCGGGTTTCCAAATTCTTAATCATGCGCTCGCCCAGGAGCACATTTCTCTTGATACGATTTTCATCCATAGTCTTCTCCTCCTGTCCACATATTTCACATCATTCCCTCCACATTCCCTGTGGGAAATGTGGAGTACTTTTAAAAGGGGACGGGGCTTTTCTAGAAAATCCCCGTCCCCTTTTAAGCTTTACGGTTATTATACCACATCTCGCCGATACGCAAAATATAAAATGAAAGCATAATCTTTGTGCGGTTCTCATTATTTAAAATATCATACCCCAGTATTTCTTTGATAGCATTCAATTTGTAAGTCAGTGTATTCTTATGGCAGTATAATGCCTGTGCTGTGCAGACTGTGCTGCACTCATTCTCAAAATATGCCTGCAGGATTGCCACATAATCTGTCTGATGTTCTCTGTCATACTGGAGCAGACTGCCCAGTGTCTCGTCCACAAATTTCGTATATAATGTCGGTTCTTTAAAGTCAGTCAGTATTTTGTAAATGCCAAGCTCATTATATACAAGATAATTCTTCGGAATTGCTGTCTTCGTAAGCTGATATGCAATCTGTGCAGATTCAAAGGAGCGGTGGATCTCATTTAATTTGTTCACCGTAATTCCAATTCCTGCATAAATATTCTCATCATTTTCACACATATCCTTCACACATTCCTTCACCCACGCCTCAAAATGACCGGCTACCAGAACTGTAAGAATACCCTGTTCTTTGTAAATAATACTCTTCTTCATAGAATAACGGATATCGCGTTCCAGATCTTCCAGAATACTATTGCCTTTATCCGTATCATAAGTGTGACAACTGATACGGATAACATTATAAGAATAATCTTCAAAAAAGCCATTACGTTCCAGATGATTCTGATACATATCCTGACTGTCCGGATAATAAATTGCATTTTTCAGTGCATTTACCAGATTCGTCTCAATCTGCTCATTCTTCAGCAAAATTTCCGAGAAAAGCCGCATAATATCGATATAAGGCGTGTCCCATGACGCTGAAAATAGCGGAAGTTTCTTCTCATTACAGTAATCTACAATCTCCTGCGGAAATCCCATTCCATCATGCATTCCCACAATCAGTCCCCCCGCATTTTTTTCACAGAGACAATCGATAAATTTCTTCAGCCATTCATTGGATTCATAATTAAGTCCCGAATTAAACAGTAGTTCATTTCCATGCAGAAACTGTATAAATTCAATATCCTCTACCATATGTATCCAACTGATTCTTTTTTCAAAGCAGCTCTGCGTACAAAGCCTGATATTGTACTCTGGAATCAGCTGTACGTATAATTTTTCCAGCTCTACAGCCATAAAACATCTCCTTTTTTGAAACTATTGTATCATTTTTGTGATCAGAGCACAATTTATATCTGTTTTTCTGTTTACAAAACCTATGTTAAATCTGGATAATTCGTGTTATATTGTCATTGAAGCACAAAGCTATTGATAGCATCCCCGAAATTTGTGCTCCATATTTGAACTTCAGATTATTGAATATTAATAAAAGCCGAAGTATTTCCACTTCGGCTTTTATTAATTATCTAAAAGAACGCTTTTAGCGTCAAGAGGGGCTTATTTTACTGCCTCAAATGCTGCATCTAATGCTGCAATCAAATCTTCTACTTTTTCAATTCCGATAGAAAGACGGATTGTGTTTGGTTTAATTCCCTGATCTAACAGTTCTTCCTCTGTGCACTGGCTGTGTGTTGTTGTTGCCGGATGGATTACAAGAGATTTTACATCTGCAACGTTTGCAAGCAGTGAGAAAATGGACAGGTGATCAATGAAATCCTGCGCCGTCTTGGCATCTCCTTTAATCTCAAATGTAAAGATAGATCCACCACCGTTCGGTAAATATTTCTTATATAATTCGTGGCTCGGCTCACTCTCAAGAGACGGATGATGTACTGCCTCTACCTGTGGGTGATTTGCCAGGTAATCTACGATTTTCAGCGCGTTGCTTACGTGACGTTCTACACGAAGTGATAATGTCTCTAATCCCTGAAGGAATAAGAATGCATGGAATGGAGAAAGTGTTGCTCCTGTATCACGTAAGATAATTGCACGAATGTATGTAACGAAAGCTGCCGGTGCAGTTGCATCTGCAAATGAAATTCCGTGGTAGCTTGGGTTCGGATCAGAGATCCATGGGAATTTTCCGCTTGCTTTCCAGTCGAAGTTTCCTCCTTCAATGATGACACCACCGATTGCTGTTCCGTGTCCACCGATGAATTTTGTTGCTGAATGTACAACGATGTCTGCGCCATATTCAAATGGACGAATCAGATATGGTGTTGCAAATGTTGAATCTACAACCAATGGAATATTGTGTTTGTGTGCAATTTTTGCAATCTCTTCCAGATCAACTAAGTTAGAGTTCGGATTTCCTAATGTCTCAACAAAGATTGCTTTTGTATTTTCCTGGATTGCTGCTTCAAATGAACCTTCAACTTCCGGATCAACGAATGTTGTTGTTACACCGTTTGTAAGTGGAAGTGTATGTGCCAGAAGGTTATATGTTCCTCCGTAAATAGTCTTAGATGCTACGATATGCTCACCTGTTTTTGCAAGTGCCTGGAATGTATAATCGATTGCTGCTGCTCCGGATGCAACTGCAAGTGCTGCAGAACCACCTTCCAATGAAGCAATACGCTGTTCAAATACATCTTCTGTCGGATTTGTAAGTCTTCCGTAAATATTTCCTGCATCGCGAAGTCCAAATCTGTCAGCTGCATGCTGTGAGTTATGGAATACATAAGATGATGATGCATAAATCGGAACTGCTCTTGCGTCCGTTGCCGGATCAGCCTGCTCCTGTCCAATGTGTAACTGTCTTGTTTCAAATCCCCAGTTTTTTGAATCCTTAATATCTGCCATAATTTTGTCCCTCCATATTACGCTTACTGCGTTTCCTTAATTTGCCCTTTTTTGTTGTGTTTCTTTGTTTCTGTAAACATACTAACATGGTAGGTAATTCTTGTCTAATACATAAGAAAAATATCCAGTTATAGGATGAAGCTATAACTCAGGGGATAAAAAACAAAACAGACTATCACTTTATTTTCTTAAAATGACAGTCTGCTTTTCTTAGAGGGTGTTTATTTTATTTTTCCTTATTTCTTAATCATGCATCCGTTTTTCTACCAGTCTGCACCAAATCTGTACACCATATTCCAGTGCCTTTGTATCAATCACAACATTTGGATTATGGAATCCCGGAACTGCATCCGCTCCCAGTCCCATATAAGTCGTTTTGCAATGCAGCTTTTGTGTATAGTAATGGAAATCTTCTCCGCCTGAATTTTTGAAGATTCCAATTGAACCATGTTCGCCAAATACATCCAGAATCGTTTCTTCTGCAAGTTTAATCATATCATCATCAAATTCTGCTGCCGGAACTCCACTGTTGAATGTTAATGTCGCTTCTGCTCCGACTGCTTCGCATGCTTTTGTCACAGCTCTGACAACCAGTTCTTTCATATGTTCAATCTCTTCATTGCTCTCTGAACGAAGATCCAATGCCATAAATGCTTCTTCAGGGATATTATTATATGTTTCTCCCGGAATCTTAACATTTGTCACTTTTACAGAACCCGGGATTGCCGGATTTACACGGATCATATTAACAGCCTGTGTAGACAGCGACAGTGCATCTGCTACGTTGACACCAAGATGTGGTTTTGAACCATGCGCAGTTTTTCCTTTGATAGAAAAATGCATAATACAGCTTGCATTATGATACATTGCCGGTATTGCCTTTCCCAATCTGCAATCCTGTTTCGGGCGTAAATGCATGCCAACCATTTCCTCAACATCATTCAGTACTCCTGATTCAATCACTTTTAAAGCACCAAACAATTTTTCTTCTGCCGGCTGGAATAAAATTTTCAGTCTTCCTGCCTTCACCAGTCCTCTGTTCTTAATTTCTCTCGCAGCAACCAACAGCATGGAAATGTGTCCATCATGTCCACATGCATGAATAATTTTGCGTTCTCCATTGATAATAAATTCCAGCGCATCTATATCTGCTCTTAACGCCAGTACAGGTCCCGGTTTACCAGAATCAATCGTCACAAGAATACCTGTTCCTGCAATTCCCGAAACAATATCTTCATCCCTGAATCCACATTTCTTTAATTCACTCAGAATAAATGCAGATGTCTTATACTCTTCAAATCCCAGTTCTGGAATTGTATGTAAATAATCATAAACCTCATGTACATAAGTGATATAATCTTTCTGTTCTGCCATTGTTCTTTCTCCCTTCTGCTACATTATTTTAAACAATAAAGTAATTCATGATCAGCATTGCAATAATTCCATTTACAGTTGCAATCGTGAACATATGAGGATAGTATTTCGTATCCAGTTCAGCTGTTCCAAGCATACGTCCCATGAACTGCACCTGTGCTCCGGAAAGCAATAATGCCGGAAGCATAATTGCAACCTGTGCACTTGTCATCTGTCCAGCCGTAAAAAGTCCGGCGATAACACCTGCGGCTCCTCCCATAGATACAAAAATTGCCATCCATGCTGTTGCAGCAACACCCGGGAGTCCAAAGATTCCCATGATCGGTGTAAATACTTTTCCAATAATTTCCATTAATCCGGTCAGATTTAAGATTGAAATCACAGCAAATCCAAAAATAATATTTGGAACCATAGAATTTGTACCGATCTTAAATCCATTTCTCGCTCCGCCTACAAATGCGTCAATAATATTTCCCTTCTTCTCTGTCTTTGCTTCCATATGTTTATGCCTCCTCTTTCTTATCCATTTTGTTTACCCAGAAACGCATTGCATTTGCACCCACAAATTTCAACACAATAATCAATACCAGCGGTTTCCAGATTGCCAGGTCTCCAATAAATGGGAATAATGCGGCTCCTGATGCAAAAAAGTTTGTAATTACAGACGCTCCTGAAAACTGGAACGCACAGAAAATCGCTTTTTCTTTCTCTGTGATATAACCATTATCACTTAATTCTTTTGTCATAGCTGCTGCAGCATCTGTTGACTGAATACTTGTAATCAATGTAAGTCCGGCACTTCCCGGAAGTCCCATCAGTGGTTTTAACAACGGGCTGAGTAATTTCTGTGCTGCTTTCATTCCATCCAGATGTTCAATGATCTTTACCATACCAAGTGCAAACATAACTGACGGCAATAATGTAAGTGCATATAACCATCCGTCCTTCGGTCCGGATCCTCCGACTCCACGGAAGTTTTCCGCCAGCGTACCCGATCCTTTTGTTAATTCTCCAAGCGTTCCAAAACTTCCCATTACATTATTGAAATCTAATGCTTTAAGCGCTCCTGGTGCTTTCTGAAATAATCCTGAGAAAAACAGAATACCTACCAATAATGCAATATAACCATACCATTTTACCTGTACCTGTTCTTCTGCTCCCTTTCTCTTTTCCTTTGTTTCTGTTGCCATTCCTTTTCTCCTCCTTTATGACTGATATATTTATATAGAGCAAAAACCGTGCCAACTTTCTTCCTGCTTTATTTCGCGTTTTTTCTCTATTTTTTCTTTTCTCCAAGTATTTTTTAGGATATAATTGGATAAAACAGGATATTATCCATTATATTCAAAGAAGGATGGGAATTCAATGAAGAAAAAGCTGATTTTAATTACCTACGATTTATTAAATGCCATGCATTACCGCCAGGAACTTTTAGATTTTTTTGGTGGATTATTCGAACTGGAAACACATACAATTACAGATGGAATCGGCGAACACCTGAAAGCCGATGCTGTTCTTGCTCTTTCTCCGATTAATAATGAAGAAATACTTAAACATTTTGACGATGAACCAATTATTATTCATGGCGTAAAAGCAATTTCAAATACTGGTTATAAAAAGCTCATGAATATCGTACCCGGAACAAAAGTCCTGTTAATGACTACAAACCGTACTTCTGCGTTTGATATGGCTGCTTATCTTTATCAACTGGGAATCAATCATATTGATTTCGTTCCATCTTATCCGGACAATCCGGAAACTTACAGTGTTGATATTGCGGTCACTCCTGGACAGATGCGTTTTATCCCATCATATATCACAAAAGTTATCGACATTGGATGGCGTCTGATTTCAGCAGACACATTAATGTCTGTGATGGTTGCTCTGGAAATCAAAACGAACTCTCTGCTTGAGAAATTGTATCAGACATCGAAAGAAATTTTGAACAGCGACTTTTCACACGCACCGTTGGATCTCTATTCAAACACAAAAGACCTGTTAACTCTGACGATCAACCTGATCGATGATGGTCTGCTCTTTTTAAACACAAGTGACCATCCGGCTTTTGTCAATCAGGCTTTTTTGTCTATGATGAATTTGAACGAACAGACTATTGACACCCGGGAACTGATCCGTTATCTTCCAATGGAAGTCCAGGAACTGATTATGGATCCGTCAGAACGGGATAATTATATTTTTAAATTAGAAAAACAAGAAAAAATATATACATTTTCCAAGCATATATTTTCACTTTACAAAGATACAAAAGGATTCTTAATTATCTTAAAAGATGCAAAAAAAATCGAATCTCTGGAACATGAGATCCGTAAAAAATCAATCCATAAAAATGCTGCTGCCAAATATCAGTTTTCTGATATTATCTGTAAAAGCAGTGTTATGAAAGACTGTATCCAACGAGCCAAACGAATGGCTCTTACAGATTTTCCGATTCTTATCAACGGAGAAAGCGGAACCGGGAAAGAACTGTTCGCCCAGTCTGTGCACCAGTATTCTGCACGCAGTGCTCATCCGTTTATCGCACTCAACTGTGCCTCCCTTTCAAATGAATTACTGGAAAGTGAACTTTTTGGTTATGAAGAAGGTGCCTTTACCGGTGCAAAACGCGGTGGTAAAAAAGGCTTATTTGAACTTGCGCAAAACGGAACCATATTTCTCGACGAAATTGGCGAAATGCCTGTCATTCTGCAAGCGAAGCTCCTTCGTGTTCTGCAGGAACAGGAAATCCGAAAGCTCGGAAGCAGCACGACGATTCCGATCAATGTGCGGATCATCACAGCAACAAACCGAAACCTTCCGGACATGATCGAACAGGGACTCTTCCGTCTGGATCTGTATTACCGTATCAGTATGTTTACACTCGTGATTCCGCCACTCAGAGAACGTATCGATGATATCCTGCCATTGTCCGAACATTTTTTGAAAAGTTTTAAAATCCATCATTCTATCACGCCTGCGCTACAGGAGCTTTTGCTGTCTTATTCATGGAAGGGAAATATCCGCGAATTACAAAACTGTATTGAATATATGGCATACATGGGTTCCAGAGCTTTAACACCGGATGATCTTCCACCTGGATACAACAAAAAAATAATTACAACCTCCCAGACAGATCTCATACATTCACAAAAGAATTCACCTATTTCCAATTCTTCTGTGGAATTTTCCGATTTGTTTTCCAGAGAAGAAACTTTATGCCAGCGCATTCTGTCTCTTCTCTACCAACAGCCAATGGGGCGGATGAAAATATTAAAAGAACTAAATTATGACTATACTGAGCATGAGATAAAAAAAGCTTTTGAATATTTACATGAAAAAAACTGGATTAAAAGTTCCAGAGGACGCGGCGGAACATCACTGACTTCCGCCGGAGTACAGCAATTCCGACTGGCTACTCAATCCGCAGATACTTTTTAATCTCTTCTATATAATGCTCGCCCATGCGGCTTAAAATAGAGTTTTTCCTTGTGACATACCCGATCTCCATCTCACTGTTCGGGTTCATTTCATCGTCTTTAAATGGAACTGCGCGGTACTCATCACCGTTCAGTTCCTCACAGATGATGCCGGAGCACAGCGTATAGCCATTCAATCCGATCATCAGATTCAGCATCGTTGCACGATCATTTGCCTTGATGATCTGCGGATATTCATTCGTAGACAGGATTTCTTCTGCAAGATAAAATGCACTGTCATCTCCCTGTTCAAATGCAAGGCACGGATACTTGCCAAGCTGCTCAAAAGAAATAGATTCTTCGTTTGCCAGCGGATGTCCTTTCCACAAATATACATATGCCTGGCAAATAGTCAGATGATGAAATTCCAGTCCCGCGGAGTGAAATAATTTTGTCATAGATTTACGGTTGAAATCTGACAGATAGAGAACGCCGACTTCGCTCTTCATCGTACTGACATCCTGAATGACTTCTTTGGTCTGTGTCTCCCGGATTGCAAATTCATACTGTGACATATCATAAGCTTTTGCCATATCTACAAACGCTTTTACGGCGAAAGAATAATGCTGTGTGGAGACACCAAATTTCTTCTTATAGCTGCCGCCACCGCTGTATTTTTCCATCACTGTTTCATATTGTCCATAAATCTGCTTCGCATATAATAAAAATTCAGTTCCGTCATTCGTCAGCGTAACTCCACGTCCGCTTCGGTAAAATAATGTAATTCCAAGCTCTTTCTCCAGTTCTTTTACCGCACTGGTCAGCGACGGCTGAGAGACAAACAGCTGCTCCGCTGCTTTATTCAGGGATTTGGTCTGTGCAATTGTAATAATATAATGAAGTTGTGTTAATGTCATAATCTTTTATCCTCATATTGTGGCAAGTCACTAAGCCATTTTTATTCTGGACTCCACCGCTATATTCGCAAATCCGCACGTCACTACGTGCTCTTTCGCTGCTTCGCAGCTCATTTTGCTCATATCGGGACGGTGACTCTATTTTTCTGTTTCCTATATATAAACACCTTACGGATTGCTCCGTGCTATGCACTTCCTCAATCCTGCACAATATTCGGATATCGCAGGGCTACACCCTGCTTTTATCCTCATATTGTGGCAAGTCACTAAGCCATAAAACCACTCTCGTGCAAGCACATCGTGGTTTCAGGCTTGTGACTCTGGTGTTTATATATAGTACATCTCCGCTGAATACGCAGTAATCTCTTCTGTCTTTTCCACTAATTCTTTTAAGGTCAGTCCCTGCAACAGTTGATTGGTCTGCTCATTGACCGGATTGATAATACATCTCTGAATCACCTGTGCAGTCGGCAGTTCGGACACTTCTTCATCCAGTTCATAGCTTCCGTCCATCGCTTCAACTACATCAGATATGCGAATTTCCTCCGGTAATTTTCCAAGCAGATATCCGCCCTGTGGACCTTTGATACTTTTTACAAATCCTGCTTTTCTGAGCGCAGTAAATATCTGCTCCAAATATTTGACGGAAATATCATTCCTCTCCGACACATCCTTTAACTGTACACATTCCGTTTTTGCATATATCCCCAGATCTATTAACGCCTGTATGCCATAGCGGCTTCTTTTCGAAAATTTCATATTACCCCAATCCTTTATCTTTTATTTTTAACTGGCAAAATACAGAGTAAACATTTTAGGCTTACTCTGTATTTCTACTCATGGTATCTACTTTATAATTATGCCTGTCCGGCGAATGTTTTACTCACTTTTACAGGCATTTCCACTCAGCAAATGTTTTACTCACTTCGCAGGTTATTTACTCTGTAAATAATGGTGTTGAATAATATCTGTCACCTGTATCTGGCAGTAACGCTACGATTGTCTTGCCTTTATTCTCTGGTTTCTTCGCATATTCGATTGCTGCATGAAGTGCTGCTCCTGAAGAAATACCTACCAGTACGCCTTCTTTCTTGGCAAGCAGTTTTGCTGCTGCAAATGCATCTTCATTTTCTGCTTTATAAATCTCATCGTATACAGATGTATTGAGTACGTCCGGTACAAATCCGGCACCGATTCCCTGAATCTTATGTGCTCCGCTCTTTCCTTCAGATAATACCGGTGAAGAAGCTGGCTCTAATGCTACGATCTTCACTTCCGGTTTCTGCTCTTTCAGATATTCACCGGTTCCTGTCAGTGTTCCTCCTGTTCCGACACCTGCGATAAAGATGTCAACTTCACCATCTGTATCTTTCCAGATCTCCGGTCCTGTTGTTGCTTTGTGCACAGCAGGGTTTGCAGGATTTACAAACTGTCCCGGAATGAAGCTGTTCGGAATCTCTTTTGCAAGCTCTTCGGCCTTGGCAATTGCTCCTTTCATTCCTTTCGCGCCCTCTGTCAGCACTAACTCTGCACCGTATGCTTTCAGAATATTTCTTCTCTCAACGCTCATTGTCTCAGGCATTGTAAGAATGATACGATATCCTTTGGCTGCTGCGATGGATGCAAGTCCGATTCCTGTATTACCGGATGTTGGCTCAATAATCACAGAACCTTCCTTTAACTGTCCTTTGCTCTCTGCATCTTCGATCATTGCCTTTGCGATTCTGTCTTTTACACTTCCTGCCGGGTTGAAATACTCTAATTTTACAAGTACTTTTGCTTCCAGACCTAATTCTTTCTCAATATTTGCTACTTCTACAAGTGGTGTGTTTCCAATTAATCCTAATGTTCCTTTATAAATATTTGCCATTTCAAATCCCTCTTTCTATTTATCTGTAACCGTTCTACGTTTTTCTTCTATGATGCCAGGGGCAAAAGCCTAAAACTATGATATGCTTGCACACGAATGGTTTTATGGCATCTTCCTGTATAAAATATGCGATGATACTTCATCTTAAAACTGTGGGCAGCAACATCGGCTGCAACACCTTGCCACACAGCACAATTGATAAACTAACATTCGCCAGTGTTTTCTCACTGCACTACAGTTTCTGATCATCTTGTTCATCTCCTCATCTCTTCTTCATGTAAAGTATACTATCACTATAAACCTACTATGTCAATAGGTTTTATTCAAAAAAAGAAGCGATACACTCATATGTGCACCGCTCTTATTTTATAAACACTTATTTACTCTGCTCTTTCGCTTTCATTCTTTCTTTTTTAAACACTCTTGAAAGAAAGTAAACAAATCCACCAACATATCCTACAATTGTAATTACCATCATAATAATTGCATCCATCGTCATAACACATACCTTCTTTCTATTATTTTGCGATCTCGTCTTCTTTCATCTCGCCTTTTGCAGTTTTACTATTGAAGAATTTGGAAAGTGCAATACCTACAACAATAACAACTGCAAACTGAAGTAATACTGTTCCCGTATTATCCTGTATAATAAATGGATTCAGCCATGTATTCGGGAACCATTCTTTTGTCTGAAGAAGCCAGTAACCAACCATTCCTACTACTAAAACAGGAATAATATACATACATGCAGTATAGTATGCTTTTGGTAAATGTACGTCTGCGCCTTTTGCATTGACTTCTTCTGTACGCAATTTTTCTACTCCATATTTCCATGCAAGCACTGCAATAAATGCACCACTTACTAAAAGTCCAATTCCCCATACCCAGTCCTGATTATCGATGTTGATTAATGACCAGCATGAGAAACATCCTACAAGGAATCCTGCAAAGCAAACACCAACAACTGCTTTCTTACGGGATACGCCAAGGTCAACTACACATTTGACACCGACCTCGATCATTGAGAACAGTGATGTAATAGCTGCAATTGCAAGCAGTCCGAAGAAAATAAATGAAATAAATCTTCCACCCGGAATTGTTGTAAATAACTGATAAATATAAATAAATGTAAGTCCGAAGTTACCCTGGCTAAGTGCCTCATTTGCTGCTTCCGGTGTTGCAGAAAGTGCACAGATTGCAGGAATTACTACAAGTGCTGAAAGGATGGCTCCAAGGTTATCACCAAGTCCCATGATCAGACAGCTTGTCGGAACGTCTTCATCTTTTCCAACATAGTTTGCATATGTAATAATGAATCCCCATCCGGCGCCGGTACTCCATGCTGCCTGGATAAATGCCTGGATCCATGTATTCGGGCTGAGAAGATATTCTTTCTTAATTGTAAAAAGATACTGCAGTCCCTGACTTGCTCCATTTAATGTAACTGCGTAAATTGCAAGTCCGACAAGAATGACAAATAATGACGGGATCGCTACTTTACAGAATCGCTCGATACCACCGGCAATTCCCTGATAAACGATAAAACATGCAACTGCAAATCCGATTGCGTGGAATAAAATAACCTGCCATTTAGAATCTGTAAATGCTGTCCACATTGCTGATGTAGTCTCGGTTGTCAGATTCGCTTTAAATATGGTAACTGAATTTACCGCATATTTCATACAATATCCCTGAAGTACACAATAATAACTCATCAGGAAAAAACAAACTGCTGCCACGAAAAATCCCATCCATGTATATTTCTTTCCACCAACATTACGGAAAGAACCGATACATCCAAGCCGGGTCTTCTTACCAATTGCCATCTCCGTTGAGAGAAGCGGTACTGCAAAAATCAGCATTGCGATCGTCCAGGCTAAAATAAATGCTCCTCCACCATTCGCCGCACATACTCGTGGGAATCGCCAGACATTTCCTGTACCAATACACATACCTAAAGCGGCTGCAATGTAACCTATGGTACTAAACTTTTCTTGTTTCTGTTCCATAATTAAACCTCCGTCCGAATACTACACTCGTCAGAAGCTCTAATTTCTTTCCTACCACCTGTTTCTTTCGCAACCGTAAAACTTCCGTGTGTATTCTAATTTTTCTTTCTAATCAGTATTTTTTGTAGATAATTACAGTTTTTTCTGATTTATCCGATTTATCCGAATTTTCTAATCACTGATTGATTTTATTTTAACGTTCGCGGATTCAAAAGTCAATACAAATATTACATTTTTTAATTTTAGGTATTAGTATTTCTTATATGCTATTCTCCTTTACCGTTTCCTCTTCCGCTTTTTCTTAAACCGTCGCATCTTAATCAAACGCGCAATAAACAGCAGAATCAGTACGATCAGAACAGCCACCAGCCCGGCGAGTTCATAACTCTTCGTTCTTCCGTATTGCTGATATTTGGCTGCAAGCTGCTTCCAGATTTTTTCCGGAAGGATTTTTTTGACTTTATTTTTAATCATTTTCTCAGTTTTGCCAGGTTTTGTAACTTTACTCTGATTTTTCACAGATGATTTTGGCTCAACTTTTGCCTTGTGTGCATCCAGATAAGACTGGCTCAGCTTCGCTCTTGCACTTCCGACAAGATTGCCTCTGTAAGTATAAGTCAATGTTGCTTCGGACGGCATGCTCTTGTCTACTTCCATCTTCATCTTCAGATCTGAAAATTTTACCCCCTTTGGCAGCATGACATAACCGCTGTTCTCATCAGCAAGGATCTCCCCGACATCTTTTGATGTCTCATTGCCGGAAACCGGAGTCTTTTTGAAATTCTTAAATGCATAATCGAATAAATGTCTCGTATCCGGGAAAATATTTCTTCCGTGTGTACGCATCACAACACAGACGAGTTTCGTATCGCCTTTTTTTGCCATCGTGATCAATGTTGCCAGTGCATCCGAAGTAAACCCGGTCTTTCCGCCGACTACATATTTATAATAATAAGAGCCACCCGGCCATAACATCTTATGCTTCTGGTAAAATTCGTGTTTCTCTACCGTCTTTGATTTTGGAATTGTGTAATTCAGTGTCTGTACAATCTTGAAAAATTCCGGATGTTTGAACAGCTCTCTTCCAATCAGTGCCATATCTCTGGCGCACGTATAATGATTCGGATCATGCAGACCATTCGTATTTGCAAAATGAGAATTATTTCCACCCAGTTCTTTGCATCTTACATTCATCTGCTGCACAAACCAGTTGTAATCATGTCCGGCATTTTTACCGACATTTGCCCCGACTGCGTACGCAGCTTCATTTGCCGATGCAAGAAGTGTCGCATACAACGCCTGTTCCAGCGTGATCTTATTCCCTTTTTTCAGCCCGATGGAGGAATCGCCCGGTTGAATAAATGACACGCAGTCTTTTGTAAATATAACCGGATCATCCATCTTGCCATTCTCCAGTGCAACCAATGCTGTCAGCACCTTTGTGATACTCGCCGGATATTCGTGTGTGTCAATGTTTTTTGCATACAGAATCGCACCTGTACCGGCATCCATCACAATTCCGGACTCTCCGTAAGTTCCCGGTCCTTTCGGCCAGCCCTTGATCTGGTTCGACTGGATCTTCATCTTATAGACTTTCTTTAATTCTTTTTCCCGCTGCTGTTCCGGTGTCAGCTTCTTTTTTGTTTTGCGTTTTTTTCCGGTCTTTTTCGCGGCTGTAGTTTTTGCGGTTGCCGAACTGTTTGTTCTCGCTGCATTTGCCTGCACCACCGGTCCCAGGCATAAAGACAGTGCAAGAAGCGCTGCCAGACATCTTCTTCCTATTTTTTTAAACATATATTACCCTTACTTTCGTTTACTGTTCTCTGCCGTTCCCCGTATGCATCCAAATCAGACTTTCGACAGTTTTGTTCATTATACCACACTTTTCTCACTTCTCAAACCTTGCCGCTGGCAGCTTCTGGGGACGGGGCTTTTTGAGAAAAGCCCCGTCCCCATTTCAAAAAGCCCCGTCCCCATTTCAAAAAGCCCCGTCCCCATTTCAAAAAGCCCTGTCCCCATTTCAAAAGGCCCTGTCCCCATTTCACCGAAAAGCACTCGCAAAAAGGGCAAGAGCCATCGCTTTCGCGGTGGCTCTTTTATTTAAGGGTTTCCCTTCTCTATTATATAATGTATATTAAGGGAATGGAGGGTTATTTATATTATTTCAAAATGTGAATTGTCGGATAAATTAGTTTTTCTTTTTCGGCTGTCCGTAGCTCTTAAAGCTTTCCAGTACTTCTGCCATTTCTTCTTTAGACAGATATACCGGACCACCGATTGTCTTTGTACGGTACTCTAACTCAGCACAGAATTCCATTCCACATGCCAGAGAATAAGCGCTCTTTAAGCTTCCGCCGCAAGCGAGCATACCGTGGTTAGCAAGCAGAACTGCGTTGCTGTCACCGATTGTTTCAGAAGCTGCTTTCGCAAGCTCCGGTGTTCCGTATGTGCAATACGGAGCACATGGTACTTCATCTACACCGGCATCTGCGATTACATAGTGAGCTGCTCTCAGTGGCTGACGAAGTGTTGCAAATACTGTACAGTACATAGAGTGTGTATGAACAACGGCTCTACATTCTGGTTTTGTTTTGTACATTGCTGTATGAAGTGCCCACTCGCTTGATGGTTTCTTGTCTCCATCTACGATATTAGCATCCAGGTCCATGATAACTACATCTTCCGGTTTTACATCGAAGTATCCGATTCCTGAAGGGCTGATAGCCATGTAACCTTTTTCTGCGTTATAAATACTGATGTTTCCGCTTGTTCCGGATGTCAGTCTGTCAGCGCTCATCTTTTTGCCATATTCTACAATCTGTTCTCTTTCTTCCTGCATTAACATTGTTTTTCCCTCTTTCTTCATTAATTTCTGTTTCTTTTTCATAATCTATGCTAACTCCCTTAAGGATTTAACATCTGACGGTTTTTCAACCATTCTTTGTAATATTCCAGAATCAGGCTGTCCTCTTTCGGTGTGTAAATCGTTTCTGCCTGCTCTGCCTCTTTTTCGGATTCAATTCCGTAATATGCATTACAGATTCTTAAGCAGCCATTGATGGATGCTTGGCTGAATCCGTCCCGGATGATCAGTTTCTTTCCTGTCAGATCTGCCAAATGCTGGCATAACATCTTCGACTGGAAACCACCTGCACATCCTAAAATGTATTCTTTCTCATGTCCTGTCATCTCGCACAGACTTCTGTACTGTACATAGATAGAACATGCAATATCAGCTACGACTGCCCAGATCAGATGGATTGGTTTCATCGTTGCGTCAAATGGTGCTTTCATGACAAATCCACCCTTTTTCAGAGAACGTTTCTCTGAGAAATATAAGGATGAGAAAGACGCGGTACATAAATACTCGGTCTGTTTTGCCATCTCTTCTTCCAACTCCTCATAAGAAGTATCCGGAAAGAGAAAAGCTTTCATCTTCTGATAGTTCAATCCGGTAACGCCCGGGTTTGTCTCAACCTGGTAAGTATCCCCGCCAAGGTTGGAATCTGTCCAGCAGCGCTCCTGTTTGTCATAATATTTATAATCTGTGATTGTTGCAACCGGCGAAGTCGTTCCGGATACTACCGCAACATCTCCGACACCCATTCCAACACTCTTCAGCGCAATCTGTGTATCAGCTCCGCCGACGATGAATTCTGCATCGTTGCTGATTCCCAGCTCATCTGCCATTTCTTTCTTAATCGTGCCAAGGCTGTCTCCGGCTTTGGCAATCTCCGGCAGAATGTCCATGGAAATTCCATAGTCTTTACAGAGTCTTTCGGACCAGTCTTTTTCTTCAATGTCAAAGAGCTGTGTCTCGCATGCCTGTGATGGTTCGATAACCAGTTTGCCTGTGAACATTTCCCCGATCCACTCGCTTAAACTTGTGATTTTTGCAATACTCTCGAACTCTTCCGGGTATTTTTTGCGGTATCCCATCAGCTTTGCTGCCGGGAAGTCTTCTGTTACCCAGCGACCGGTCTTTTCATAAATGAATGTGCAGTCTTCAATCTCTGCCATCCATGCACGGCCTCTGTTATCAATATTCGGAAGTCCCAGATAAGCCTTTCCTTCTTTATTATAAAGGACAATACTTTCCCGGGCTCCGGATGAAGTGATCGCACGTACCGGATGATCCGGAAACTCCTCCAGCAACTCTTTACAGCCGCCTAAAAGATTCTGTTCCCATTCTTCCGGGAGAAAATACTGTGCATCTTCATATTGTTTATCTTTGTAATATTGATTTTCGTAATTTCGAATTCCCCAGATGGTTCCATCGGCACTGACAAGTCCTATTCTGGAATTTCCGGTTCCCATATCTACAACCAGATAATTTGTTTCCATCTGCTTTTCTCCTTATTTAACTGAATTAAATTATTTATTTTCCTTCATCCATGCATCGATGCGGTCAGCCAGAATTCTTGACTGATGATCTGTTACTTCATAAGTTGCACCGCAGATATGTGGTGTCAGAAGTACATTGTCCAGTCTTGCGATCTCCAGTGCTTCCTCTGTCGGAGGTTCAACTTCCAAAACATCCAGGATTGCTCCGCGTATCTTCTTATTTCTTAGTACTTCCATCAGAGCCGGCTCATCTACAACTGCACTTCTTGCTGTATTTACGAAAATAGCTGTTTCTTTCATCTTTGCAAATAAATCTGCATTGATCATTCCCTTAGTGCTGTCAAGTACCGGAAGATGAATAGAAACGATATCTGAATTTTTGAAAATCTCTTCCAGTTCACATTTCTTGTAGCTGTCTTTTACAAAATCTACAAATGGATCATAGAAAGAAATCTCACAGCCATATGCTTCAAGGATCTTAGCTGCATGTTTTCCAACTGCTCCAAAACCGACGAATCCGACTTTCTTTCCGCAAAGCTCGTTTCCCATCCATGTGTAGTAAGGAGTTGTTCCTTCTACCCATTTACCGTCTTTGATCCACTGTACTGCCGGAACCAGGTTACGCATATAGCTTACAAGAAGTCCTGACAGCATCTCTGCTACAGCCTGTGCATTTCTTGCCGGTGTGCAGAGAACCGGTATATTTGCTTTCTTGCATGCTTCTACATCAATATTTGCCGGATTTGCACGACAGTCTCCGATGAAAATCAGTTTGTCATATCCGTTTAATACCTTTTCTGTTACACGGTCAAGCTCTGTGATCAGTGCGTCCGGCTGTTCTTTCTTCAGAACTTCCAGCATCTCATCTTCATAATAACGCTCTCCGGTAGTTGTCCACGGATCATATACGATCTCATCAAAATAAGCTTCGAGTCTTTTTCTTTCGCTTTCAATAAAAGGTGCTCTGATTAATAATTTCATTTTATCATTCTCTCCTTTTTACTCTTATCCTGTTCGCTGTCGTTTCTATTTTCTACTAAATCTATTCTCCAAGTGGTTCAAATACAAGTTCTTTGGAAAGATTACTTTTCACAAGGCAATCATCATAAGCTCTCTTCGCTACATCTTCGGATACTTCTTTCGGAACTCCTGTAACTTCGATCTTATGTCTGATATATGTTTTTTTATCATCGTGATAATCAAGTGCTACTGTTACAATAACTTTTTTGAATTCAATTCCATCTGCTTCACAAATCTTACGTGCGCATACGTCCAAACATGCTGCATATCCGGCTTCGATGAAATCATGTGGTCCGAATACATATCCGTCTCCGCCATATTCTGTTGGATTGTCACAGTCTACGGAAACTTTTCCGTTAGAAATAACAGAGCCATATTTTCTCTCTTTATTCATACATGTAACCATTGCTCTTACCTCTTTTCTTTATCTAAAGTCGGGGCAAAAGTCCCGGCTATAATGTTTTAATTTTAGTAGAAGTCTTTCACTTCACCTTTGAAGTAATCATTTAACAGATACGGTACATAGACACCTTTATCTGTTACAACACCACTGATGAGATGTGGCGGTACTATATCGAATGATGGATAGATTCCTTTTACTTCCGGAATTGTATTCGGGATACCTCGGTAAGAAAGTACCTGTGCAGGATCTCTTTCCTCGATAACGATATCTTTTCCGTACATTTTGTCTTCATCCGGGATTCCTGTTACATAGTATGGAATTCCGAAATATTTTGCCAGAATGGAAATCTGGAAAGTACCGATCTTATTAGCAATATGACCATCTCTTGCGATCGTATCTGCTGCTGAAGTAAAGAGATCGATACCTTTGTGCTGCATAGAATAAGCTACCATATTATCTGTAATAACTGTTGTATCGAATCCCATCTGTGCACAGCATGTAGATGTCAATCTAGCTCCCTGCAGATACGGTCTTGTCTCTGCACAGAAGATTTTAATATCGTTGTTGTTCTTTCTTGCTGCACGAAGCATCATTCCAATGATTGTCTCACCGAAGCACTGTGTAAGGATTGTTCCGTTCTTCGGGAACAGAGCTGCCAGGTTCTCTCCGACTTTACCCATTGTTGTATATCTTCTGTTCAGAGAATCAACAGTTCTGTTGAAACATGCTTCTACTGCACTTTTTCCTTCTGCAAGTGCTTCTTTTGCAACTTTTAAGCAGCCTTCTGTGATAATTCCCATACGGTTTGCTGTTGTCGGCCTTGCATGTGAAATATCATAAGAAGCCTGTGTTAAGAACTTGATCTGCTCTTCTTCTGTCTTTCCTTCTACTTCGTGTGCTGCCAGTGCCATTCCCATACCAGCTGCTGTATATGGTCCTGCACTCTGCGTAACCATATCTGTGATTGCCTGTGCAACTTCTTTATAAGTTGTACACTCAACAAATTTTACCTCTGTAGGATAAATTCTACGGTCTAATATTCTTACTTTTCCATTCTCATACCATGCTACATTTTCATACTGGAGCATGAATGCCAAATCCTGATCACATCTTTCCATCATACATCTTCCTTTTCTTATAGATACCTTCCGGACCGTTTTACCAGCCCGGAAAGTGATTTCTTTACTTATTTTAAATATTCTTTACCCACAGCTTTGATTGCTGCTCCGTCTTTCAGAGTTCTTCTTTCCTTGATCAGCTTAATACCAATCTGGATCAAAGCTCTCTCCATCGGTACTCTCTGGTCAACATTTGTAACAGAAGTAACTTCTTTTACTTTTGAGTCTCCAACGACACGACGGATGATTTCTGTTCCGGCATATCCAAAGGAATCTGCCATTACTTTGTCTGTGTAATATTTCTTGAATCCTTCTGTCTTGTACAGCGGGAATTCAACAAGCGCATCCCATTTTGCTGAGAATTTCTCTTTGAACTTATCTGTAACTTCTCCGATTGTCTTCTCAATCCATGTCAGGAATTCTGTATTTTCAGAATCTGTGTAGTATTTGTTTGCCCAGGCAAAGAACAGGTTTCCGATTACATTACCGATATCATATCCCATTGGTCCATAGAATGCAAATTCAGGATCGATTACCTTTGTTCCTTCTTGATTTACGAAAATAGAGCCTGAATGTAAATCTCCGTGGATCAGTGCCTGTGCATGATTCATAAAGTCATCACGAAGCTGTCCTACCTCTGCATGCAGGTCTTCATCTCCATAGAGTTTTTCTTTTACGAAATCCATGTTCTGATCCAGGATGATGTTACGTCCCTTGTAATCATAGTATGGCTCTGTAAATACCAGATCTTCTGAAATATCGCAAAGTTCCGGGTTTGTAAATAATTTTACTTTTTCTTTCTTCTCTGCTCTGTTCATGATCAGATCTGTTGTTGGAAGCAGCGTATCTGCCATAAAAGTTGCAATATCATCTGCAAGTTTCGGGAAAGTCTTACCTGCTGCCATCTCCGTACGAAGGTTCTTATAAGCGGAAATATCTTCCATAGATAATGCATACATGTTCTCATCATAGAGGTAAATTTCCGGAACAAATCCTTCTGATAATTTTCCTTCAATGCCAAGAATCTCCGCTTCAATTTTATTACGATGCATATCAAGCGGTCTTCCTGATGAACGAAGAACGGTATCTGCCTGTTTGATGATCAGAGATTTTCCTGTTTCCGGATTCCAGACTTTAAATACATAGTTGATGTTTCCATCACCGATCTCGATTGCTTCTAATTTTTCGTCTTCTTTAAAATATCCAACTTTTTCTACTGCATATTCTTTTGCTGTATCAACATTCAGCAAAAAATGCTTTGAATATTTATCCATTTTTAAATTCCTGCTTTCTGACTTTTAAGTTTTGTCTTTAATTTCTGTTCTTAGTTTGCTTTTGCAGCTTTTCCTTTGAATTTCGGCCATCCAATGACAATAAAGATTACACCGAAAATGATCATGAGGATGTCATACCATACATATGGCATAATAGTTACAGGAGCGATCTTAGCCATAGCACCGGCTGTCAGTAACTGTCCTGCATATGGTGTTAAACCATTGAATGCAGATGAGAACAGGTCAAGAATGCTGGCTGTTCTTGCCGGAGCGATATCAAACTCTTCTGAGATATCTTTTGCGATCGGTCCAACAGCGATGATTGAAATTGTGTTGTTTGTTGTTGCTACGTCTACTAAACTTACAAGTGCTGCGATACTAAGTTCTGCACCTACTTTGGATTTCATTCCCTTAGCCAGTTTATTCAGTAACCAGTCGATACCACCCAGATACTGCATGATTGCAACAAGACCACCTACGAAGATAGCGATGACTGCCATGTCCTGCATACCCTTCATACCTTCGTGTACAACCGTGAATGATTTTACAAATGAGAAATCTCCGTGGAAAACTCCGATAACCATTCCGGAAATAACGGAAATTGTCATAGCCATTACTGCATGCATTCCTGCCAGAGATAATGCAATGATTAAAATATAAGGAACTAAGTTCACAAAGTTGATTGCTCCGCCTGCGGAAATCTTAGTTGCATCAATCGGATACAATGCAAGTGCTACTACTGTAATGATAACAGCAGGTCCAACCATGAAAATGTTTGCTTTAAATTTTTCTTTGTTTCCAATTCCCTGTGTTGTTGTCGCTGCGATTGTTGTATCAGAAATGAAGGAAAGGTTATCACCGAACATTGCTCCACCTACTACTATACCGCTGACAAGTGCTACGCTTACGCCTGTTTTAGATGCGATATCAATTCCGATTGGCATCAAGGCTGCTACAGTACCCATTGAAGTTCCCATTGAGAAACTCAGTATACAACCGATTAAGAATAATCCCGGAAGGATCATGTTGGCCGGCAAAATTGAAATACCGATGTTTGTTACTGTATCTGTTGCGTGCATTCCGCTTGCTACTCCGTAGAATGCTCCGGCCAGCATGTAGATGATTACCATCAGGATCAATGTGTCATCTCCGCCACCTTTGCAGAACATAACCATTTTCTCTGTAAATGATTTTTTCTCAGCTACCGGGCTTTTCATAAATAATGAAATTCCGGATGCTAAAAAGATACCGATCATTAATGGGAAGTTACCGAAATCTCCGGTTCCGATGCCCATTGCGAAATAAACTACCAGGAATATTACCAGAGGTAATAACCCCATAAAGCTTCCTTTCTTGTTGTTAGCGTTTTCCATTTTACTCTTCCTTTCTTAACGTTATATGTATTTTCTTTTTTTAATGAAGTTCCTGGATTATCTTGTGGTCTTTTGTTTTGTATCCGTTTCTTCATTAATAATAACGTTCGCTTGAATTGAATTTTGATACTGTGTCATGTTGTCGTGCGCTTGCATTCAACATAAAATGTCATTTTTCCTAAATACCTCTCAAAATCACATTTTATTACGTCTACCCTCCTTCGTCTGTTTTGCTATAACAACAAATTACAACATTGCTACACATTTGTCAACACTATTTTTGTTGCTTTTTTTTATTTTTTTTGGCATTTTCTTGACTTTTATAGTCATTTTCACAACTCGCTCCAATTTTATTCAATTTTAATGTTGAAAAATGCGAGTTTTTTTGGTATTATATTCATGCATTCAATAATATTATATATTTTTCCTATAATAATACTGAAAGGATTTACGAGTTATGTTAAAGATTGACAGACAAAAACACCTGGACGAGGAACTTCATACATATGGAAGCATCTTGATCTCCACAATGAGTCAGAAGCTGAATTGTAGTGAAGAAACGATTCGAAGGGATTTAAAGGAAATGGAAGCGCAGAACAAGCTGAAGCGTATCCATGGTGGAGCATTCCTGCCGGATGCAGATGACAAAGGTGCACCCGTACAATTACGTGAAACATTTTTCTCACAGGAAAAAAAACGACTTGCAGCATGTGCAATTGATCGCTTTATTAAAGAAGGAGATACTATTTTTTTAGATTGCAGTACAACCTGCCTGGCACTTGCTAAGGAACTTGTACAACGGAATCAGAAAATGACCATTATTACTAACTCTCTTCGTATTATAAATTTATTTGGCAATCAATCTTCTGCCCTGAAGCTTATTGCACTTGGCGGAACATTCCGTCAGCGTTCCAATTCATTTACAGGATATCAGACTACGGATGCGATATCCTATTACATTGCAGATAAGTGCTTTATCAGCAACTCAGCCATCGACTTAACCCACGGTCTGCTCGACAACAACATGAACGAAAGCCAGGTAAGAAAAGCTTTCATCTCTCAATCACGTAAACATTATCTGGTCGCTGACCATACCAAATTTTCAGATACTGCGGAATATAAGATCACAGATTTGAAAGATATCGATATGATCATCACAGATAAACGTCTGCCCGATGTATGGGAAGATAAATTGCAACAATGCAACATTCCCATTTGTTATTGCTAAATACTACAAATCAGGTATAGAACCCTCAGGAGGCAATACAAATGTTAAACTTTCACTATAGAAACCCGGCCCGCATCTTCTTCGGTGACGGAGCTGAAAATAATATGTACGATCTTTTAAAAGAATATAAAGTTACTTCTCTGATGTTTGTTTACAGCGGAGATTTCATCAAAACACTTGGTATCTGGGATGTTATCAAAGATGCCTGCGATAAACTTGGAATCGATTTCCAGGAATGTGGGGAAGTTGTTCCGAACCCGAAGATCGAACTGATCCGTGACCTTGTTAAAGTTTGTAAAGAGCACAAGACAGACTTCGTACTCGCTGCAGGCGGCGGAAGTTCTGTAGATACAGCAAAATCCATCGCACTTGGTATTCCTTACGATGGAGATGTATGGGATTTCTTTGATGGATCAGCAACACCGGAAACAGCAGTTCCGGTTGGCGCTATCACAACTCTTCCGGCAAGTGGATCTGAGACATCCAATGCAGCTATCGTTTCTAACGGACTGATGAAATTAGGATTCGAAGATGACATGATCATTCCGAAATTTGCGATCATGAACCCAAAATATACCATGGGACTTCCAGCATACCAGACATCCTGCGGATGTGCTGATATCCTCTCCCACCTGTTAGAGAGATATTTCTCTGATGTTGCTCACACCGATACAACTGACTACATGATCGAAGGTGCTGTTCAGGCAGCAATGATCAATGCCAAACGTCTGATGAAAGATCCTGCAAACTATGATGCCCGTGCCGAGATCCAGTGGCTTGCATCTGTTGCTCACAACGGAATTCTGGATACAGGACGTGCCGCTGACTGGGGTTCACACAGAATCGAGCACGAGCTCAGCGCCCAGTATGGTATTACACACGGCGAAGGAATGGCAGTAATTCTCATAGCATGGTGCAAATACATGGCTGAAGTTAAGCCTTACAAACTTGCCCAGCTTGCTGTTCGTGTATTCGATGCTGATCCATACAACTACACCGAAAAAGAACTTGCTTACATCTTAGCTGATAAGTTAAAAGAATTCTTCCAGTCACTGAATCTTCGTACTTCCCTCACAGAGATGGAAATCGACGATGCACACTTCGAAGAAATGGCTAACAGAGCTACACACAATGACACCGCTCCGGTAGGACATTACGTACCGCTACATGTGAAAGAGTTTGTTGAGATTCTGAAGCTTGCGATTTAAATTAAAAAGGGGACGGGGATTTTCTAGAAAATCCCCGTCCCCTTTTTAATTTGCACCTGGCACTTTCTAAAAATGCCCCGTCCCCTCTTTATTTTCCACATGGTTTCCACAGATTATCCCCCGTTTTTCCACGAAGTTATCCACATTATTGGGATAACTTGTAAATTTCGTACATATCTTCCTCGTGTAATACTTTTGCAGATCCCTGGCTTCCACCACATGCTGCGGCACATCTTTTTGCCATTTCTCGCATCTGGGCATCTGTAGGCTTGATTCCAAGTTCTTGCATATTTGTCGGCATATTGATCTCACGGTAAAATGATTCCATTGCCTGGATTCCTTTTTCAGCGATCTCTTCGTCTGTACCTTCTCCGGTCACGCCCATTACGTTTCTTGCATAGCGTTCGAATCTTGGAAGCGCGTCTTTGCATACATATCTTGCCCAGCTTGGCCAGATTGCTGCAAGACCGGCGCCGTGTGTCACATCAAACATTCCGCCCATCTCATGTTCCAGCATATGGGTTGCAAAATCTCCACCATCATTGCCACAACCGGTCAGATTGTTATGTGCCAGTGAACCGGCCCACATTACTTCTGCTCTCGCTTCGTAATTTTCCGGATCCGTATGCAAGATCTTTGCATATGTCATGACGGTGCGCAGTAAGCCCTCCGCGATAGCGTCTGTCAGCTCCATATTTCCGCCATTTGTAAAATAACGCTCCATGGTATGCATCATGATATCTGCGCAGCCACACTCTGTTTGATAGTCCGGCAGGGACATGGTAAGCTCTGGATTCATAATTGCAAACTTCGGGCGACTGATATCATCGTCATAAGCCCTCTTATCCTTCGTATCTGCCTTTGTAATAACGCAGCTGTTACTTGTCTCGCTTCCTGCTGCCGCAATCGTTAAAACGGACGCTACAGGCAAGAATTTCTTTGCTGTTCTTGTATGTGCAAATAAGGTCCACACATCTTCTTCCGGCTCCGCCAGTCCATAGGAAATCGCTTTCACGGTATCTATGACAGATCCTCCACCGACTGCCAGTACAAAATCCGCTTCCATTTTCTTGCCGAGCTCGATTCCTTCATATACTTTTGACAAATGTGGATTCGGCACAACACCACCAAGCAGCTCATATGTAATTCCTTCTGTCTTTACAGATTCCGTAACCGCATCCATCACCCCATTTTTCAACACCCGGTCACTTCCATACACGATCAGAAGCTTTGTTCCGCCATATTTCTTCACGTATGCGCCTGTCTGTGCATGTGTCCCCTTTCCGAATACAACTTCCGTCGGTGAATAATAATTGAAATTATTAGCCATTTTTCTCCTCCTGTTCTTTAGCAAGCTCTTTCCTGTTCTTTCTTGTGTAAGCTTTCTTGCTTGTTTTTCAGCTTACCTTCTATATCTGCAGTTTCTCTCTGCAAGTATTGTATACTGTTATTTTAACTCACTAAGGCTAAGATAGGCAAAGAATTTTTCTTTTATCTTCTTCTGCTTTCCAATACACATTTGGGGATACTCTTACTTGCTTTTACATATCCTTTCTGCCCTCTATTAATCATCCAGGGATACGGCAGATGGATGGGCGATATCCCTCATATCTCTTTTAGCTTATTGGGGATACTCTCCCGTATCTCCTTCTGGCTCATTAACTTGCTTGGGGATACCCGTCTGTATCTCCTTCTGGCTCATTAGCTTGCTTGGGGATACTCTCCTGTATCTCCTTTTGGCTCATTAGCCTGCTTGGGGATACCCTCCTGTATCTCCTTTTGGCTCATTAGCTTATTTGGGATATTCTCCCGTATCTCCTTTTGGCTCATTAGCTTGCTTGGGGATACTCTCCTGTATCTCCTTTTGGCTCATTAGCTTATTGGGGATACTCTCCCGTATCTCCTTTTGCTCATTAGCTTGCTTGGGGATACCCGTCTGTATCTCCTTCTGACTCATTGACTCACTTTGGGATATCTCCATGTATCCCTTTATAGCTTTTCTACTTCTCTTGGGATACTTACACTTGCTTTTGCGTATCCCTTCTGTCTTCTATTACCTATAAAGAGATTCAACAAGCAAATGTTTTGTATCCCTTACATCTCTTTTAACTTATCGGGGATACTCTCATGTATCTCCTTCTGGCTTACCGGCTCGCTTAGGGATATTTCACTATATCCCCTCTTCTCCAACACTCTCTATCAGGGATATCAAGCCGCCTCCATCACCATAATTTGTCGAATTATTACTGACATCTTCCTTCGGATGCTATAATCAAAAAAAGCGCTGCTCTGCAGCGGATCTCCCGCCACAAAAACAACGCCTCTTTTTTCACTTTACTCACTCAGACATGTCTACTTATAATTTAATCACTTCTCATCTGAGCAGTTTTGCTTTGATCCAGTCTCTCTGCCTAATCTGCGTCAGAACTGTCAGCTTCCTCTCCATCCGCTTCTTCTGCGTCCAGAGAATCATCTGCATACAAGTCAGACAACTGATCTTCCAGATCTTTCTGTTCGCTTTTTAAATTATGGCGTCTTACCGCCCACACGATCACTACTACAAGCAGAATGATCAGTGCCAGGAGGTCGAGCCAGTCAAAGCCGAGCTTTGTATGTTCGATAATATATCTCATCTGCTTACCTCCTTTTTATACTTTGGCAGTTCCATTTGCCTGAACTGCTTCTCCTGCCTGTACAGTTTCACCTGCTGCCATTTCCGGCTGGTTTTCTGCCATCTCTTCGCGGATTTCCTGGATCTTCTGATCCAGGTCATCCTCAAAGTCATTTAATCGTTTCTTCTGATTCCGGTGATGTACCAGGATCATGACAACCAGTATAACTGCAACGATCAGTGCCGGTATATCCCAGGAATGTATTCCTAAGTTATGCACAAATTCATAATAACGCATATGTTTTACCTCCTTTTCCTGCTACATTTTCTACTGTTGCTTCTGCTCTTTCGTCGTTGGAAGTCCTCTCTTTGCAAGTTCGGTATCAAGTTCCTCTCTCACTTCGAATAACTTCTTCTGACGTTTCTTCAGGTTATGTGTAAAGAATCCATACAGGATTGCTGTTAACAACATAATCAGGAAATGGAGTACACAACACTTATGGTCATCCAATTTCTGGTTTCCAAGTGGTACATTGTTATCGCCTGCATTTACTAACTCACGAACCTTCGCGCCTGTTTCCTGTACTGCTCTTGCGATTCTTGAAGGTACGTTTCTTACAGAAGTTACAACTCTCTGAACAACATTTCTGTTCTGTGGTGTCGGGTTTGCCGGCGTATTCTGCGTATTCGATGGTGTTACCGGTGCCGCTGTAATTGTCAGCTTACCTTCTACCTTCTTAATGTTGTAGTTTGCTGCTTTTGTTCCATTCTTCAATGTGTAAGTAAATGTATTCTTGCTGGTTCCGGTATTGGTCCGTGTTCCGGTTACATCGTATGTAGCTCCTTCACCCTTCGCAAATCCTTCTCCGCTTACAGTTACTTTCTTGCTCGTCAGTGCAGTTCCATCGTAAACCTTGCTTGCATCCACACTTGTCAGTGTTACATCACGTTTCTCGATTGTAAGTTTACCATCGATGATCACGAATGTTACTTTCGCAAAGTTGTTATTTACATTTTCGAAATCATCTGCTTTCACATCCATGTCGTATGTTCCGGCATCTGTTCCCTTCACTGTTGCATCACCGTTAAACTTGAAGTCATCTGCTGTGTACAGCTTGTTGCTGATATCAGTTACTTTGTATCCGCTTACACTGTGTGCACGTCCGTCGTACTTCTTGTTTCCTCTGTTCTCAGTGATTGTTACAACAACTTCATTTTCATCTGCGGTTACAGTAAGCTTTCCTTCTACTAATTCAATGTTGTAGTTGTCAGCCTTTGTATTGGCATTCAGTTCATAAGTAAATGTGTTGTCGCTGGTTCCGACATTTAACTGGCTTCCGGTTACATCGTATGCTGCGCCTTCGCCCTTCGCAAATCCTTCTCCGCCTACGGTTACCTCATCATTTGTTAAAGGTTTGCCATCGTATGCTTTGCTGTCGGATGCAGATGTGAGGATCACATTTCTCTTTCCGATCGTCAGCACACCATTTTCAAATACGAATCTGACATTTGTGAAGTTCTTACTGATATTTGTAAAGTCGGAAGACTTCACATCCATCCAGTACTGTCCGGCATCTGTTGCTTTCACGCTTGCATCACCTGTAAATGTGAAATCATTGTCTGTGTACAGGCTGTTGCTGATGTCTGTTACTTTATAACCTTCTGCTGTCTTTTCGTCGCCGTCGTAAGTTGCATCTTTGCTGTTTCCTTTGACTGTTACGACTACTTCGTCTGTTACCGGTGTAACTTTTAATTTACCTTTTTCTGTCTTAATGATGTAGTTATCAGCGCTTGTATTGTCAAACAGTTTGTATGTAAATGCATTATCGCTTTCGCCTGCATCCAACTGGCTTCCGGTTACGCTGTATGTTGCGCCCTCACCAAGTACAAATCCATCTCCGCTTACTTTCACTGTATCATTTGTCAATGCTTTTCCGTCATAAACTTTTTCCTCGGATGCGGATGTCAGTGTGACATTTCTCTTCTCGATTACCAGCTTGCCATCTTCGATCACGAATTTGACATTTGTAAAGTTCTTGCTGATGTTCTTGAAGTCTGCCGGTGTAATGTTCATCTCATAGCTTCCGGCATTTGTTCCACTTACCGTATCATTTCCGCCGAATTCAAAGTCTTTTACTTTGTACAGTGCATTGCTGATATTTGTTACATCATAGCCGCTTACGCTCTGTTCGCTGCCGTTATACAGTTTCTTACCGCTGTGCTCTTTAATATTTACTGTAACTTCTGCAGTTACCGGTGTGACTGTCAGCTTACCTTCTTTTGTCTCGATGATATAGTTGTCAACCTTTGTTCCCTTGTTCAGTTTGTAGGTAAATGTGTTATCACTTGAACCTGCATTTGTCTGAGTTCCGGTTACATCATATGTTGCACCTTCGCCTTCTGCGAATCCGTCTCCGCTTTCATTTACAGTTTTATTTGTCAGCGCGGTTCCGTCATATGTCTTGCCAGCATCTTCACTGGTCATTGTTACTTTACGTTTCTCGATGGTCAGTGTTCCATCTACGATGACGAATTTCACATTGTCGAAGTTCTTATTTGTGTTCTTGAAATCTGAAGCTTTCAGATTCATATCATAAGATCCTGCATCTGTTCCGCTTACTTTATCATTTCCACTAAACTCGAAATCATCTTTGCTGTACAGCTTATTGTTGATGCTTGTTACTTTGTATCCTGTTACGGATTTTTCTGTTCCATCGTATTTGTATGTTCCACTGTTTTCTGTGATCGTTACGACTACTTCTTCCTTGCTTGCAGTTACGGTCAGCTTTCCTTTTACAACTGTGATGTCGTAGTTATCGGCCTTCGTTCCTTTGTTCAGTTTATAAGTAAATTCGTTATCACTCTCACCTACATATAACTGGCTTCCGGTTACATCGTATGCTGCTCCTTCGCCCTTCACGAATCCATCTTCGCTCTCTGTTACATGCTTCTTGGTAAGTGCTTCACCATCGTAAGCTTTGCTTCCGGAGTCACTGGTCATCGTTACTTTACGTTTTTCAATTACCAGCTGTCCATCTTCTACTTCAAATACAACATTTGCAAAATTCTTGCTAATGTTTGCGAAATCTCCTGCTGTCATACCCATGTCGTAAGAGCCTGCATCTGTTCCGCTCACTTTATCTGTTCCGCTGAACTCGAAATCTTTCTCCGTGTACAGCTTGTTGCTGATATCAACTACTTTGTAGCCTTCAACAGTCTTCTTGCTTCCGTCATATTTGAACTTATCGTTGTTACCTTTGATCTTAACTGTAACTTTATCTGTTACAGGTGTTACTTTCAGTGTTCCTTCTTTTGTTGTGATATCGTAGTTGTCGGCTTTTGTGCCTTTGTTCAGCTTGTAAGTAAATGTATTGTCGCTTTCACCTACATTTGTGCGGCTTCCGGTTACGTCATATGCTGCACCTTCGCCTGTCGCGAATCCGTCTCCGCCAACAGTTACTTCATTGTTCTTCAGTGCTGTTCCGTCATAAACCTTCTCGTCTGATGCACTTGTCAGTGTGACTTTACGTTTCTCGATTACGAGCTGTCCGTCTTCTACTTCGAATTTCACTTTACTGAAGTTCTTACTGATATTTCTGAAGTCTGCTGCCTTCACATTCATATCGTATGTTCCGGCATCTGTTCCCTTCACGCTTGCATCTCCGCTGAACTCGAAATCTTTTTCTGTGTACAGCTTGTTGCTGATGCTTGTTACTTTGTATCCGTTTACAGATTTCTCTGTTCCGTCATATTTCTCTGTGCCACTGTTTTCTTTGATCTTAACAACTACTTCGCTTGTAACCGGTGTTACTTCCAAAGTACCTTTTTCTGTCTTGATCACGTAGTTGTCAGCGTCTGTTCCCTTGTCCAGCTTGTAAGTAAACTCATTATCGCTCTTACCTACATTTGTCTGGCTTCCGGTTACATCGTATGCTGCTCCTTCGCCTGCTGCAAATCCGTCACCTGTTACAGTTACATCTTTGCTTGTCAGTGCAGTTCCATCGTACTCCTTGCTTACAGAAGCACTTGTCAGAGTTACATTACGTTTTTCAATGGTTAATGTTCCATCTACGATGACAAATGTGACTTTGCCGAAGTTCTTATTTGTGTTCTTGAAATCAGATGCTTTCACTTCCATATCGTAAGTTCCGGCTTTTGTTCCTTTCACACTTGCGTTTCCGCTGAACTTGAAGTCATTTGCGGTATACAGCTTGTTGCTGATGTCTGTTACCTGATATCCGCTTACAGATTTCTCTGTTCCATCGTATTTGAATGTTCCACTGTTTTCTGTAATTGTTACAACTACTTCATCTTTGCTTGCGGTTACAACGAGTTTTCCTTCTACTTTCTTAATATTGTAGTTGTTCTCGTCTGTTCCCTTATTAAGCTTGTAAGTAAATGTGTTATCGCTCTCGCCGACTTCTGTCTGGCTTCCGGTTACATCATAAGATGCTCCCTCGCCTTTTACGAATCCATCTTCACTTACTGTTACTGTGTCGTTCTTCAGTGCTTTTCCGTCGTATGCCTTGCTGTCGTTTGCACTTGTTAATGTGACATTTCTCTTTTCGATGATCAGTTTTCCGTCTTCCACTTCGAATGTAACATTTGTGAAGTTCTTGCTGATGTTTGCGAAATCAGATGCTTTCACTTCCATGTCGTATTCACCGGCATTTGTTCCACTTACTTTTGCTGTTCCGTTAAATTCGAAATCTTTCTCTGTATACAGCGGGTTGCTGATGCTTGTCACTGTATAACCTTCGACGGTCTTCTTCGTTCCATCGTATTTCTCTGTGCCACTGTTTTCTTTTACTTTTACAACAACGGAATCTGTTACAGGTGTTACCTTTAACGTTCCTTCTTTTGTTGTAATTGTGTAGTTCTTACTGTTTGTTCCAGAATTCAATTCATATGTAAATGTGTTGTCGCTTGAACCTACATTTGTCTGACTTCCGGTTACATCATAGGATGCTCCTTCGCCTGTTGCAAATCCATCTCCACCTACATCTACCTGAGCATTTGTCAGTGCTTTGCCATCGTAAACTTTCTCGTCGCTTGCACTTGTCAATGTTACTTTACGTTTTTCAATGGTCAGTGTGCCATCTTCTACTTTGAACTCAACATTTGTGAAGTTCTTGCTGATGTTTGCGAAATCGGATGCTTTCACTTCCATATCGTATGTTCCGGCATCTGTTCCGTTTACACTTGCATCTCCGTTAAATGTGAAGTCTTTTGTCTGATACAGTGGATTGCTGATACTCTTTACCGTGTATCCAATTACGGATTTGGTTGTTCCATCATATTTTACTGTATCGCTGTTTTCCTTAACAACTACAGTTACTTTGTCTTTTACCGGTGTAACAGTCAGCTTACCTTCTGTCTTGGTGATCTCGTAGTTCTTGGCATCTGTGCCTTTGTTAAGTACGTAAGTAAATGCGTTGTCGCTTTCACCTACATTTGTCTGGCTTCCGGTTACGTCGTATGCTGCACCTTCATTTGCTGCAAATCCGTCACCTGTTACAGTAACTTCATTGTTCTTCAGCGCTGTTCCATCGTAAACCTTCTTGTCGGTTGCACTTGTTAATGTTACTTTACGTTTTTCAATTACCAGCTGGTCATCTTCTACTTCAAATGTAACATTTGTAAAGTTCTTGCTGATGTTCTTGAAGTCTGCTGCCTTCACTTCCATATCGTATGTTCCGGCATTTGTTCCTTCTACACTTGCTGTTCCACCGAATGTAAAGTCATCTTCTGTATACAATGGATTAGTGATTGCTTTCACGGTATAACCAGTTACTGTCTTCTTCTCTCCATCGTACTTGAATGTGCCACCATTTTCTTTGATCGTAACTTTTACGGCTGTTGTTACAGGTGTAACTTCCAATGTACCTTTGTTCGTTTCGATCGTGTAGTTATCTTTGCTTGTATCTTTGTTCAGTTTGTAAGTAAATTCATTGTCACTCTTACCTACATTTGTCTGGCTTCCGGTTACATCGTAGGATGCTCCCTCGCCCTTAACAAATCCATCACCTGTTTCGGTTACGTCTTTGTTTGTCAGTGCTTTACCATCATATACTTTATTCTGGGATGCACTCGTCATGATCACTGTACGTTTTTCGATGGTTAATGTTCCATCTACAATGACGAATTTCACTTTGCTGAAGTTCTTATTCGTATTCTTGAAGTCGCCTGCTTTCACTTCCATATTGTAAGTTCCGGCATTTGTTCCTTTGACTGTTGCGTCTCCGCTGAATGTAAAGTCTTTCTCTGTGTAAAGCTTGTTGCTGATATTTGTTACATCATAGCCTTTTACAGTATGTTCTTTACCATCGTATTTAGCAGTGCCACTCTTCTCTGTAATTGTTACGACTACTTCATCTGCATTTTCTGTTACGGTCAGTTTACCGTTTACAGTCTTGATGTTGTAGTTGTCTTTGTTTGTACCTTTGTTCAGTTCGTATGTAAATGTGTTATCACTTGAACCTACTTCTGTCTGGCTTCCGGTTACGTTGTATGTTGCTCCGTCATTTCCAACAAAGCCTTCTGCTGTTACTTCATCTTTTGTCAGTGCCTTACCGTCATATGCTTTGCTGTCACTTGCACTTGTCAGTGTAACGTCACGTTTGTCGATCGTCAGTGTTCCGTCGATGATCTCGAAGGATACATTACTGAAGTTCTTGTTAATGTTCTTGAAATCTCCCGGTTTCAACTCCATGTTATAAGTTCCGGCGTTTGTTCCCTTCACAGTTGCATCGCCGTTAAACTCGAAGTCTTTCTCTGCATACGGAAGTTTGCTGCTGATATTTTCAACAGTGTAACCGGTTACGGTCTTTTCTGTTCCGTCGTATGTCTCTTTTCCACTGTTTTCTTTGATCGTAACTACAACTTTCTGGTCAGATGGTGTTACTTCGAGTTCACCATTTACAGTCTTAATATTGTAGTTATCCGGATTTGTTCCTTTCTTCAGTTCGTATGTAAATGTGTTATCACTCTTACCTACTTCTGACTGACTTCCGGTTACGTTGTATGTTGCTCCGTCGTTTCCAACAAAGCCTTCTGCTGTTACCTTATCTTTTGTCAGTGCCTTACCGTCATACATCTTTGTTGCGGATGCAGAAGTCAGGGTGACATCTTTCTTGTCGATCTTCAGTGTGCCGTCTTTGATGATAAATTCGACATTGCTGAAGTTTGCATTGTTGTTAGCAAAATCTTTTGCTGTAAGTTCCATATCATAAGTTCCGGCATCTGTTCCCTTCACTGTATCCTTACCACTGAATGAGAAATCATTTTCAGAGTACAATTTATTGCTGATGCTTTCTACTTCATATCCTTTTACGGTCTTCTCTGTTCCGTCATAAGTGAACTTACCGCTGTTCTCCTGGATAGTTACTGTAACTTTGTCTGTTACCGGTGTTACTTCCAGAGTTCCTTCTACCTTTGTGATCGCATAATTCTTTGCAAGTGTTCCACTCTTAAGTGTATAACCAAATGTGTTCTTGCTTGTTCCCACAACGGTCTGTGTTCCGGTTACATTGTAGTCTGCTCCGTCGTTTCCAACGAATCCTTCGTTCTCACCTCTGCTTGCAACAACTTCTTCCTTCGTTAATGCTTTACCGTCATAGACTTTCTTCGCATCTGCTGATGTCAGTGTTACCGGTCTAGGTGTGATCTTATACTCTTTTGTAACCGTTCCTGTGTAGTTACCTTTTCCTTTGATTGTTACTTTAATTGTTGATACATCCGTAAAGTTATCTTTGTCATAACTTACTTCGTAATCAGTTCCTTCTTTCAAAACATTTCCATCTTTGTCTTTTACTTCCGGCGCCCATTTGTGTGCTTCACCATCGTAAATGTGATCGGATGGATCATTGATCGTAATGCCTTTGTAAGAATCTGGATTTTCCGGATCCGGATCTGGTGTAATACTCTGCGGTGTAACTGTCAGTGTTCCAACAGACGTTGTAATCGTGTAGTTACCTGCTTTTGTATTCTTGTTAAGCTCATAAGTAAATGTATTATCGCTGCTTCCGACTGCTGTCTGGCTTCCGGTTACGTCATAAGTTGCACCTTCACCTGCTGCAAATCCGTCGCCGCCAACAGTAATGTTTTTGCTTGTCAGAGCTGTTCCATCATATACTTTGCTTGCTGTTGCAGATCCTAAAGTAACGGTTCTCTTTTCAATCGTAAGACTTCCGTCTGTAACTACGAATGTTACTTTTTCAAAATCTGTACTGTTATTTACAAAGTCAGACTCTTTCAGTCCCATCGGATATGTTCCGGCATCTTTCTTCGTAACGTTATCTGTTCCCTTGAATGTGAAATCAGATGCGTGATACTTCTTATTATTAATGCTTACGTCATATCCTTCTGCTGTGTGATCTTTGCCATCATATTTTGCACTGTTCGTATGACCTGTGATTGTTACAACAACTTCGTTCTTATCCTGGGTAACTGTAAGTGTTCCTTTTACAACTGTAATGTTGTAGTTGTCTTTCTTCGTATTGTCTTTCAGTGTGTAAGCAAATTCATTGTCACTGTTTCCGGCTTTTGTCTGGCTTCCGGTTACGTTGTATTCTGCACCTTCGCCCTCGACAAATCCGTCTCCGCTTACTGTTACTTTATTTTTTGTTAATGGCGTTCCGTCGTATACTTTCTCATCTGATCCGGATGTTAAAGTAACGTTTCTCTTGCTGATAATCAGCTGACCATCTTCCACAACAAATTCTACATTTGTAAAGTTGTTGCTCGTATTTGTAAAGTCTGTTGCCTCTACATTCATATCGTATGTTCCGGCATCTGTTCCTTTGACTTCTGCTGTTCCGCTGAATGTAAAGTCATCTATGCTGTACAGCTCATTGCTGATGCTCTTCACTGTATATCCGGAATCTGTATGTTCGTTACCGTCATACTTCGCACTCTTGTCATTTTCTTTGATTGTTACTGTAACTTTATCTGTTACCGGTGTTACTTTCAAAGTGCCAGGTGTTTCCGTGATATTGTAGTTCTTAGCTTTTGTATTATCCTTCAGCTTGTAAGTAAATGCGTTTGGTTTTTCACCTACATTTGTAATGGTTCCGGTTACATTATATGTCGCACCTTCACCCTTGACAAATCCATCACCGCCAACTGTCACGCCATCTTTGGTTAATGCTGTTCCGTCATATACCTTCTCAGCATCCGCAGTTTTTAACGTAACGTTTCTCTTCGTAATTGTGAGATTTCCATCTTTAACTACGAATTTCACTTTGCTGAAGTTCTTGCTGGTGTTTGTGAAATCGGATTCTTTCAATCCCATTGCATAGTCACCGGCATCTGTTCCAGCCGCTTTTGCTGTTCCCTTGAACTCGAAATCATTTGTTGTATACAGATCATTACTTGTCGTTACATCATAATCTGTTACGAACTGTTCTTTACCGTTATACATCTTAGAATCTGTATGTCCGGTAATGTAAACAGTTACTTCCAGAGTGTCATTCTTTTTAACAGTTAATGTACCTTCTGTCTTTGTAATGTTGTAGTTTTCAAGGTTTGTTCCGTCTTTGGCAATGTAAGTAAAGCTGTTCGCGCTACTTCCGACTGCTGTCTGTGCTCCGGTTATTGTATAAGTAACACCTTCGTCACCGACAAATCCGTCTTCGCCGCCAACTGTAATCTCATTACTTGTAAGTGGAGTACCGTCATACTCTTTGGTAGCATCCGCAGATGTTAATGTAACATTGCGTTTCTCAATAGTAAGCTTACCATCTGTAACTACAAATGTTACTTTTGTAAAGTTCTTATTTGTATTCTTAAACTGATCTTTTGTAAGACCCATTTTATAAGAACGTGCATCTGTTCCTTTTGCTTCTGCTTTTCCACTGAACGAGAAATCGTCTTTTGTATATTTGCTGTAAGCTTTTCCATTGCTCTGGATGCTTTCAACTGTGTAATCTGTTACAGACTGTTCTTTACCATTGTATTTCTCAGTCTTTGTATTACCTACGATATTAACAACGATTTCATTCTCGTCTGCTGTTACAGTTAATTTACCTTCTGCCTTACTGATGTTGTAGTTTCCGGCTTTTGTGCCGTCTTTTAATTTGTAACTAAATGTATTATCACTTGTTCCGACATCTGTCTGGCTTCCGGTTACATCATAAGTTGCACCTTCGCCTTCAACAAATTTGTCACCACCGACTGTAATCGTATCATTTGTCAGCGGATTCTTGTCGTAAACTTTACTGTCTGTTGCAGATGTCAGTGTCACGTTACGAGGATTGATTGTAAGACTTCCGTCTACTACTTCAAATGTTACTTTTGTAAAGTTCGCATTCTTATTCTTGAACTGGGATGTCTTAAGTCCCATCGGATAAGTAGCCGCATCCGTTCCGGCTGCTTCTGCTTTTCCGCTGAAGGTGAAATCATTTGCTGTGTAAAGTTCATTACTGATTTCTGTTACATCATATCCTGTAACTGTATGCTCTGTTCCATCATAAGTTACTGCATTCTGATGTCCTGTAATTTTAACTTTTACTTCCGTCGTTACCGGAGTAACTTTGAGCGTACCGGTTTCAGAAGTAATGTTGTAGTTTCCGGCTTTTGTATTATCATTCAGCTCATAGGTGAATGCATTATCTTTCTCACCTACGTTTGTAATCGTTCCGGTTACGGCGTATGTCGCACCTTCGCCATTAACAAATCCGTCTCCGCTTACTGCTACGTTATGGTTTGTAAGCGACTGTCCGTCGTAAACTTTCTCATCACTTGCAGATGTCAGTGTTACATCTCTCTTTGTGATCGTCAGTTTCTCTGTACCGGTTAATTCACCGAGCAGATCATCGCTTGTCACGCGGACCTTCACGGTAGTACTTTCAGATACATTTGTTGCTGTAATCTTGCTGAGATCGGTTGTCCATGTATCTGTGCCAGGAATCTGATATTCAATCTTGAGATTTCCAATATCCTTATTATCTTTTCCTGCTTTTGCTGCCGCAGTAGCTTGTCCTGCCTGAAGCGGCTGTCCGTCATATTTTTTTGTTACATTTTTCGTTGTTAAGGAAACGTAATCTTTAATATTTTTAGCTTTCCAGTTTGCCGTAAGTTTTACAGTGTTGCCCGGCATCTTGAAATTATCTCCACTATTAATAGTAGACACATCCAGTCCTTCAACTGTCCAGCCTGTAAATGTATAACCTTTACGTTTAGGTTCTGTTCTTACAACTACGTTTGTACCTTCATCGTGTTTTTCTGTTGCACTTGTTGAGCCGTCAGAAAAACTTCCACCTGCCAGATCGTACATAACCTGATATCCGGCAACATATTTTGCATAGTAAGTAATTGATGTTGTAACCTTTGCCGGGAAAGCAGGTGCTGCCTCTGTAAGTTCCCGATTGGTATACCATCCGGAGAATGTATATGTTACACCATTAACTGTCTTTGTTGTCGGAAACCGCTGTGAAGTAACATCACCCGGTTTTGTTGTGGATGTTCCGTTAATCACATAGTTCTTGGAACCTAACATATTAAAGTTTGTACCGCCGGCATCATACAGATAATATTTTACTGTCGCAACATTCTTACATCTGATATTTACATTACAGTCCAGATGTTTGTCCGGGTTTGTTCCATTATTTCTTGAAATCTTTGCCGGAACCAATGTGATCTCTTCTACATCATCTTCGGTGATAGTTACACCAAGCTGATTCTGAATAGAAGATTTATAATTGTTAAATATCTGAGTCCATGCATCTGAACCTCTCGTAACTACATTTGTTCCGTTCGGCCATGATACAACACGCTGATCGACGTTATCAAAACAGTTTTTGTCATTTGTCCATGTAGCATTCGTTACATTCACTGTAGCGGTTCCATATGCAGGTCCCCAGTTACCTGAATCATTGGAGTTTGCATCTTTTGTAGGATCTAACAGATAGTAAACGATTGCGCTATCTGTTGATTGTGTGTTTGCTACAACCTTGATCGTCTTTGTTGCAGTGATTGCAGTATCGTTGCTGCCCTGAACACTTGCTGTAACATTAGCCGTTCCCTGACGTAAACCACTGACTGTTCCGTTGGAGTCAACTGTCAGAATCTGTTCGTTGGATGAACTCCACTGAACCTTGCCTGATGCATTGGAAGGTGTCAGTGTATAACCAAGATTGATCGTCTTGAACTGTGTAACTTTATCTGCTCCGGTTATTGCGATTGCTGTTGGTAATACGGCTGAACGAACAGTGATCGTATATTTTTTTGTGTATTGTTGCCTATTCCCCCATGAATATGTATCTGTAACAGTTGTTGTCCCTTCCTGCAATCCTGTCCTTCAATACTTACGCCACTATTCGCTTCTAATCTAACTTTATTTTTATCTGCAACAGTCCAGTTATGAGTATAAAAATTATACCTGTCCTGATCGCTTGAATCCAATGTCACTGTCTGCCCAACTCGGATTGTTTGAGTAGTATCTGTATCCGCTACTGTCGCGATCTTACCTTTTTCAGATGCTGCAGATACGTTCTTATCCTCGTTCGCTTTCGAGTCTGACTCCCCATCGTCAGATGCATCAGCATCATCCTTCTTGTTGTCACCAGACTTGTTCACATCTGTTTTGGATTTGTCTGAATTAGTTTCTTCCTTATATAATACATGAAATGTCTTATCTGATTTTACATCAGCAATTTTGTATGTATAAACATTTCCATCCACCTTCTTCGGTTGGATCGTATTATTATTTTGATCTGTTACTTTGTCCAGCTTGAAAGAATTCTTTACAGTGATCTCAAAATTAAAAGAGTCGCCTTCTTTTACTTCTTTCATATATTTGCTGTCTGCGTAAGCAACAGTCTCTTTCTTTCCGTCAGAGCCCCATGCTTTAATATCGCCGCCATCCAGTTTTGATTTCTGGATTGTAGCTTTATAGGCTTTCTCCTCGGAATCTTTCTTTGTATCGCCGGAGCTTGCATCTGCTTTCTTTGCAGTGTCTGCTTTCTTTGCAGTATCAGCTTTCTTTGCTGTCTGCTCCTGCTTTTTCTCAGTTTTTTCTGTAACCTGAGTCTTCTTGGAAGTGTCCGAAGTATTCTTATCTTCCTCCGTATTCACCTCCTGAACTTTGGCTTCTCCTGAGTCTTTTTTGTGTGCATTCGAAGCCGCCTCCTGCTGTGCTTTCTCCTCAGCAGAATCGTCCTGTTGCTGTGCTTCCGTTGTACTGTCCGATTCACTTGCACTCATATTGGTGCCAAGCTGATAGATTACATTCGAACTGACTAAAACTACAGCGAGAAGCATCGCCAACCAGCGTCTTGTCTTCTTCATACGTGTTCCTCCTTACTTCTTTATCTATAAGTCTACATAAAATGTCTCTGTATACTTATTAAGACATTGGTTCCCGTCAAAAAGGGTCATTTTTTTATTATTTTTTTCATTTTTTCTTTTTTTCCTTAATATAATGATTAATAGCTCAGAAAGCATTATTACTAATTAAAAGACTTTTCTGTTCTATTCCTTTCACTTTCTTTCACTAAAAATTGACATTTTCTGCCTTATTGCATTTTTATCACCTAATATTAAAGAGCCCAGAATTAAATCCGGGACTCTTTATTCTCGCGGAAACACTTTTATTATACGCTAACTTTTTCTTTCTTCTTTTCCACTTCCTTTTCTTTATTCTTGGTACACTTTTTCTCTTCCGCTATTCCGTTTATCAGAAACCATATTCCCTGCCCCAGTAATACAAAAGGTAATAACATCTGTGCAAAATTTGTTACATCCACCATTTTTCATTCTCTCCTTTGTTCCTTATTTTGGTAAAATATGCTCGTTTTCAATCGTTTTTCTAATTTATAATGTCTCCCAAATGTGTTTTTTTATCCTCTGAATGATACTTTTAGCTGAACATAGAAAAAGCGGGGTATAAAATCTATTTGAATAGCTTAGACTTTATACCTCGCTTTTATTTTTTTGTCTCTCTTATCTGATTCTTATCTGATCTTTTTCACTGCTGAAAACGAACCGTATATTTTCTTATTTCCTGATTTCTTTAATGCACGCACTTTGTAAGAACCATTCTTCGGCGCATTTTTATACTTGTAAGATGTCTTACCTGTCGTTGTTACTTTCACCCATTTTTTATTCTTGTAACGATAAATTTCATAAGCAGTTGCGCCTTTCACTTTCTTCCACTGCAGCAGAACTGTTTTGGAAGAACGTCTGCATTTTCCCCAGCTTACTTTTGCAAGAGAAGATCCTTTGACCGTTACTGTAAATGTCTTTGCAAGAGACGGCGCGGCTTGCGGCGCTACTTTAATCTTTGTCTTACCTGCTTTCAATCCGGTTACTTTTCCGGACGCTGACACTTTACATACGGACGGTGTATATACCGTATATTTCATTCCGCCTGCAACAAGCGGCACATTTACAAAGCTGTTAAATATACTGTAAGAAATGCTTCTGGACGTTCCTTTCTTCATGCTGAAAGAATATAGCGGATTGATATAAAACAGATTTCCGTCCTGCTCTTTCGTTACCTCTACGTTTACATTTGCACTCTTATTCTTATAAGAAGAAGCCGATGCTTTCTGCACTGTGGTCGTTGAAAAATTCTGTACCCAGTAATGCACGCCGTTTACAACAACTGCACCCACGCCGATTCCCGTATAAGCAGACGTAAGAATATTTTTCTTATGTCCCTGCGAATTCATCCATGAAGTCATGGCGCTCTTGCTGCTTGTCTGTCCGGCAGCAATATTCTCGCCCATCATAATATAACCCTGTTTGCTGTCATAACAAACCGTATTGAAATCTCTTCCTGACGGACGTGTATGGGAAAATGCAATCGCAAGTTCCGCTGCACGAAGCATAGAGCCCTTAATCATCCGCTTATCCATCGTAAGCGTCTTAAGTCCTCTCTTGCTTCTCTCACTGTTTACTCTTTTTACAACATCAAATGCTGCGCTGTAATCATATTTCACCTTGACCGGCAGTTTTTCCATCTTCATATAAGAACCATCATCCATCTTTGCCAGGCCACTTATTCCGGTCATCACTGTGCCTGCCGGAAATGCTTCCGGTCCGATATAAGTGACAGAGGACGGAATCTTTACCTTTTTAATTCCGGTTCCGTAAAATGCTACCCGGTTAATCTTTTCCAGCGCTGATGGGAATGTCACTGATGTCAGTTTTCCACAATTTAAAAATGCCTGAAATGCGATCTCTTTTAATTTCTTTGGAAATATTATCTTTTCCAATGCAGAACATTCTCCGAAACATCCATTTAAAATCTGAGTCACATTGTCCGGAATTGTAATCTGCCGTAAAGATGTACAGTATGCAAATGCCAGACTATCCAGTGTATTTAATGTACTGCCAAGCGATACTTCTGTTAAAGAACTGCACTTATAAAACATTCTATAGGAAAGACTCTTAATTCCTTTTCCAATCGTCACCGACTGAAGTTCCGTGCAGTCTTCACACAGATATAATCCAAGACTTGTTATGGAACCAGGCAGATTCAACGTTTTTATTTTTGCTCTGGCAAAAGCACCTTCATTAATCGCACTGACCGTCTTTGGAATTAGAATTTCCGAGACATTCGCATTGTTAAATGCATTTTCTCCGATCGTTTTTACGGAACCCGGGATTTGATAGGATTTAGCCTGTCTTCCCATCGGATATAAAACTAACTTTGTCTTCTTCGCCTCAAATAATACACCTTCTGAAGCACTGTATTTCGCATTTCCGGCTGCCACCTGAAATTCCTGTAATCCACTGCATCCATAAAATGCAAGTGATGATATATAGTTTACAGATGCCGGAAATGTCATCTGCGTCAATGCACAATTCTGGAATGCATAATCTCCGATCTGTTGCAGTTTTTTCGGAAGTACTAAATCAGCAAATGCACTGCAATCAGCAAATGCTGCTGTCGACAGTGTCGTCAATGCCCCCGGTAATTCTGCACTTGTCAGTTCGCTACATCTGTAAAATGCCGCTTCCCCGATTTTCTTCAATGTTGACGGAAAATCAACTTCTGTCAAATTTGAGAAATTAGCAAACGCCTTTGTACCAATCTCTGTAATTCCATCCTGTAAAATAATTTTACGAGCCTTATTTTTATAAGCGCTCAGCGGATAACTGGTGTCATAATTCCCGACAACTTTTCCTGTTCCGCTGACTGTCAGCGTCTGCGTGGTGTCATCCCAGTCATATGTCATGGAATCTACACTTGCTGCCCGTGTACGAACACCGGCAGCCTTCTTTTTCTTATCTTTCAACACATATTTTCCCGATTTTTCTGTCTGTTTTCCGTTCTGATCCTTTGCAGAATCCTGCAACGTCACACTCTTACTCTCCACGCTGTCAGCAGCTGCCACATTCACCGGCGCAAATACCGTGGACACCGCCACCGCAAACGCCAGGAGCACACCTTCTAATCGTTTCTTTTTCATTTGCTCTCCTCCATCCTACTGCAATGTATTTATAGATAACCTTTTATTATGAACTGTCCCTTCTACTAATTTCATTATTTTCTTTACTGCATACATCTATTATATAATTCCCAATTCAAAAGCCTCCGGCTCCGATATCAGCTTTTCCGCGAATTCCGCATGTCCTTCCTCAGACAAATGCACACCGTCATATAGAAGCGGCAGCTCCCATTTACCGCAATTTATGCATTTAATGCCAAGCTGCTCTGCTAATGCCCCGTACAATTCGCCAATCTTCTGTGATTCTGTCACAATCCGGTCATCCGAAACCCACGAGCCACGCTTCATCATCGGCGGGACAAGCAGACATAATTCTATTTTGCCCTCACTTACTTCCGGCGTTTCCTGTAATCTTTCCAGAAAATGCTTCATTTTCTCTGCAGTCTTTTCTGCCGATGGTTCTGCCGCATTCAGGATATCATTCGTCCCGAGCATAAGAAACAACCATATCGGTGCAGCTTTTTTTGCCCAGGATTTGATCTGTTTGCAAATAAAATCCATCTGTCCTGTCATCTCCGGAATACATCTTCCGCAGATTCCATGATTTTTCACTTTGTATTCTGTTCTGTCATCCAGAATTCCCGTCCATCTTATCTCTTTCGGAAATCTTCCTTCTGTACCCATGCGGGAATCATACCCGAACGTGTTCGAATCTCCGTAACAAATGATCGTTCCTGCCATCTTATTCTCCATACTGCTCCACAAGCCTCTTAATCTCCTGCTTCATCTGTCCTGCCACTTCATCCGGTCCGATGATCTTAATACCCTCGCCAAGCGAGATCACCCAGCCAAGGAACTGCCTGCTGACATGCACCTGTACTTTCACAGAGAAATGCTCCTTATCCACCGGCACCATCATAATATCCTTGCCAAAGCGGTCAATCATAACGCCCGCCAGATGATTTTCCACCAGCATTTTCACATCCTGCTCTTTTCCACCGTACATCCCGAAACTCTTCTTCGCATAATCTGCCATGTCCAGCTTCTTAAAGTGATCTCTGCCCTCCCGACGCTCATCTATCATCCGAAGATTCAGCATCTTATCCACCCGGTAATGCTTGATCATCTGCGCATCTGAATCATAACCAACCAGATAATAGTTCTCATCATCCCAGGACAGACCCCACGGACTGATACGATAATATGCTCCACCATGGCGCAGTTCCATTTCCTTCTTCACATTCCACTGGAAATATTGAAAACAGATCTTTTTATTTTCGGAAATCGCATTATGGATCTCGTCTACAGTATAATAGATACTCTCATTCATCGTCTTGATCCGTCCGGAGACATATACCTGCCTCTGCAATTTCATGGCATCGTATCTGCTGACAAACGTCTCCAGTTTGCGAATCAGATCATTCGTCTTTCTTGCGGTAATGAATTTGGAAGACTGAATCGCATCCACCAGAAGCTTCAGCTCCGGCATCTCAAATGGGCGGTTCACCACATGATAGTGATAACGGTTTCCGACCTGTTCTCCCTCCACATCGATCCCAAATGTCTCCAGATCCCTGAGATCCGCGTAAATGCTCTTACGCTCCGCAGTGATATCGTATTCTTTCAGTGCCTCCATGATCTCCGGCATTGTAATATAATGCTCTTCATCTGTCCGCTCCAGCATGATCTGCGCCAGACGATAGAGTTTGAATTTCTGATTCGTTCCTTTTGGCATTGCGCTCTCTCCCTTGATTCTTTTGTGAAAATGATTTAATCCGGCAACTTATCAGTCATAAAAGCCTCAAAAATATAATCCGGATTTTCACAATAAACGATACTGTTATAATCATCTATTTTATCACTGATAAATGAATGATACACCTCAAAAATTGCATCCACTTCATCTACATTTTTTACTTTCACTACCTGTTTAATCAATCTCTTATACACTCTTCCAATATCCCAGTGTGACGGAATATCATATTGACACGCTCCGACATTATCAAAATCGCCCGGCTCAATCTGGGATTCTTTCATTAACACTCTGCATACTTCTTCCAAATTACTGTTGCCATAAAAATCAGCTAACTCTCCGGCTCTTCCAATTCGTTCCTGCCCTAAAACATCCACGATCACACTTCTTTTATTCTTTGTTTTTCTCGCAATATAATCGATTAGTGCACATATATAAAACAATTTCTTATCTTCTTCACTTTCATCCGCATAAAATGGACCTGTTATCTCAATCATATCTTTTCGTATCATTTCCCTATAATGCTCTTTCGGCTCCTTCTGGTTATACTCCGGTTCTTCCTCTTTCAAGAACGTTCCATAAAATCAGCGTAAGTATTTCTACTTTAATTTTTACAATCCAGATAATGTTCGCATTACCAGATCTACATCTTTGTTTTCAAGTTCCTGAATAATGTGTAAATACGTTTTCTGTGTTGTTGTCATGCTGGCATGTCCAAGTCTTCGAGCAACACTCGCTATTGAAACACCTGCAAATAGCAATAGCGAGGCATGGGTGTGTCTTAAGCCATGAATCGAAATCTCCGATATCCCGCATTCTCTGCAATGTCTGGTTAATGCATCATTCACTGTAGAATTATATATTTTCGATTCACCTACAAAGATCGGCTGATCTTCCGGCAGTCCTTTAATCAACTCTGAAAATTTTACAACAATCTGCCAGTCAATCTGGATTTTTCTAACCGAAGATTTATTCTTTGTTGGCAGGAAACCACCTTCGCCCTTGTAGTCCCATGTTTTACTGATAGATAATGTCTGTCTTGCAAAATCAAAATCTCCCGGCGTAATCGCAAGTGCTTCTGAAAAACGCATTCCTGTTTTCGCGACCAGTAAAATAAACCAGTCCCAATTCGGTTCTTCTTTGAGATCCAGATCAGAAATCAAAGTATGTAACTCGAATTGACTTAAATATTTAATCTTTTTGACTCTCGGCGTTTTCCCTTTAATGATTGCTTTTCTGGTTGGATCTCTTTCAATCAGACCATCGTCAACCGCATCTAAAATCGCTCCCTTTAACTGATGGTGAAAATCCAATGTTGTCTGGCGCTCGTGTTCTTTTGCGTATGCATTCAATAATTGCTGATATGCTGTTCTGTTCAGCTCCGCAACTTTTAACTCCGGCATAAGCTTCTCTACCCATCTCTGTGTCATACGGTATTTTGCCATAGTCGCTTCCCGGATTGCGCCTTTCTTGTAAATATCAATCCATTGCTGAAAATATTCACTGAAAAGCAATGTCCTGTTCATATCATTTATCATAAGCCTTTTCCTTTCCCGAAATAACTCACGCTGATATAAACATAAAACTACACCTTCACCTTGCTTTACAATGGATTAATTAAAGGCTTAATTTCGGTATCTAAGACCTCTTTTAATTCATCCATACACATCTTATAGTATTTGAACTTCGGAACCGCTTTTTCTGCATTTGCCTTATAACATGTATAATCAATTGTAGCTTTTATAACACCTTCATTCGGTATCTCATCGTTTCTGTAATGCATGGCAGCATACATAACATCATCAGGTTCCGCATACCACTTCTCACAAAAGTCAGAAATCCTGTTTTCAATGTATTTCTGCTTTGTTGTTTCTACTATGTTCAAAATCGAATGTCCTTTATACCTGTCTGCGTCCACTTCAATCTCTGAAACCAGATTTGACATAATATCTGCCATCTTCGGATTACCATTTCGTAATTCTGCTATATATTGCTTAACTTCATCTATCTGCTTCTGTCTTTCCTCTGGTGAAATATCCTCTTCATCTTCTCCCGGTGATACAATATTCTGAATCAAATTGATAATGTACTCATAATCAATTTTCGTATTACTGTATGCCATCAGCTCATACTCTGAATCTAAGTCTGACGTTTCCTCTTCATCTTCTCCGCCATCATTTCCTTCTTCTTTTTCTCTTTTTATCTCTTCTATTACATTTTTATAATGCGCTACATAATCTTCGTACTCTTCTTCTGTAATATCATATTCTTCCAACAGCTTGTCACTGTAATTTGAAAACGATTTAAGCTGTGCAAATAACCGGTCAAATGTCTGAAATATTTTTGCAAATACTTTCTTTTCAGCCAATGACATTCCCGGTATAGCTGTCGGCGCTCCTGCTGCAATACGAAGCGCTTTCAGCGCTGTACGGAATGCCTTTTCCACCTCGTCCCATTCTGCCAGAATAGAATCATTTGTACCACCTGCGGAATACAATTTTACTGCGTTATCTACACTCTCTTTGAAAAGCTTCGGAGCCTGAAATGTAACAATCTGTCCATATGTTTTATTCTTATCGAAAATACGATTTGTTCGCGAAAATGCCTGTATCAGATCATGCGGTCCCATAGGTTGTCTGTCAATAAACATCGTAGACATACAAGGGGCATCAAATCCTGTCAGCAATCGATCAACTACAATTACCAGATCCAATTGTTCATGTCGTCTCTTAAATTTAGGATCTTTTCTCGCAAGCCTTTTATTCAGATTGCCATTGTAAGACTGGATCTGTGCCAGATCAAATTTTGTCCCAAACATATTGTTATAATCATCCAACGATTTCTGCATCTTCTGCTGATTTACCTGTGAACCTTCTTCATTTTCCGTCACAGAATATGTAATTGCAAATTTCGGAAAATCAGGAAGTACCTGCCGGATCTTTTCATCAATCCGCAATGGAGTATTTCCTTCTTTTACTTTCGTTAATAATTCATAATACTTCTGCGCCAGAGGAATCGAACTTGTTGTCAGCAATGCCTCATACGTCTTACCTTTTCCATTCTGGAATCCCAATTTATGATAGGACTTGTTCAAAATCACATCCAGAACTTTTAACATATGTGCTTCATTATCATACAATTTACTATCTGTTTCATCAGACATCGTCTTCGGTCCATTATGCTCTACCTGAAAGCCAAGAACCGCATTATCATGGATTGCATTTTGTATCGTATATCTGTGTAAACGTTCTCCGTATAATTCGTCTGTTGTGCGCGGCAGATCACCCATCTTCGGATAAGGATTTTCTGAAAATCTTGGTGTTCCAGTGAAGCCATACCATAATGATTTTCCAAAAAATCTCTCCAGTTCTCTCTTCGTTCCCGGTGTAACTGCTCTGTGACACTCATCTACTACAAATGCAATCCTCAGATTTTTAATCTTGTTATATTCCGGCGTTCCTTCCTGCAATCTCTTTGTAATTAATCGTTGCAGCTTTTGGATGGTTGTAACGATTACCTGCCGGTCTTCTGATTTTAATTTTTTCTTCAAATCATTTACATTGTCTGTCTCATTTACGTCGATCAGATCATTGTTGGCATATGCCTGAAATGCCATTGTTGTCTGTGTATCCAGATCCTTTCGGTCAATTAAGAAAATCGTTTTATCCAAAGACGGAATGTCCATCAGCAGGTTACGGGTTGCCTTATACGAAGTCAACGTCTTACCTGAACCCGTTGTATGCCAGACATAACCAGACTTCCCTGTCTTGGAAGCCTCTCGTATTGCTTCAATCGCATGAATCTGATACGGCCGCAATAATATTAATCGTTTCGCATCTTCATCTAATACCGTATATCTCGCAATCATCTCATGCGCTTCCGGGATGCGCAGTACACTCTTTGCGAACTCAATATAATCAGATACCGGATTATTATCCTGATCCAGCCATCCACTGATAAATTTTTCATTTAATTCCGTGTCGCTTGCTGCAGAAAAATACTTTGTATTTACGCCATTGCTGATTACAAACATCTGTACCGCAGAGAAAATTCCAGTAAACTTCCCTTCTCCGATATATTTCTTAATCTGCCAGAATCCATCCATATAAGAATGCTGCTTATTCTTTAATTCTATATGAATCATCGGAAGTCCATTAATCATCAGCGTTACATCAAATCTGCGATTACGTCCGTCTTCCTCTGTCTTCAATGCACTGTATTGATTAATCACCTCATACACACTGCTTCCCCCTGCAATATGCTCGTGATTCATCACTACGAGATGTAATCTCTTCGTATCTCTCTGCACATGTACCTGAACCTTACCGTTCTCTCCAACAAGCCATTCTCCCGCTTTATAGAAGGATGAAAACTGCAACTGGTTCTTCACCTGTTCAAACTCGGTATCTGTTAAAGGCTCTCCATCCAATCGCTCCTTATTATTCTGTTCCAGAATATACCGGAAATTCGCCCACAAATCCTCTTCCGTCTTCAAATCCGGTCGATATGTCCACTGCGAATCTCCATATACCAGTTGTTCAATTAACTTTTGTTCTATCATTGACTCTAATTCAGGCATAATTTTTGTCTCCTTTGTGATTCTATGTATCTAATATACATTATTTATTTTATACTTACACTGATTTCAAGTGTTTTTTGACCCTTTTTTACGTTTGTCCTGCTTACGAAGGTGAAGAGTGATGAGATGGTCAATGTTGCGGAAATATGTTCCGATTTTGGTCTGTTCTTCCTTTTTGGGAACTTCAATTTCAAATTCTGCATATTCCTGTGCATTTACTCCGGGCTGTCCAGAACGTTGAGAAGTCACAGCAATATACTTGTTATATCTATCTGTCAAAGTATTCTGAAATACAAATTCCGCATCATATTCTTCTTTAATTCTTGCTCGAATCAAGAATCCTGCATAGTAAACTAATCCATCTGAATTCCTGTAAATATAAGATTTTCCGACACTTGCACCTGTTCTTGCAAATAAAATATCTCCTTCAGTTAGTTTATAATTATCTGCACCAGTTAAATCAATATCTGGGGAAGTGAGATTGTCTGTTAAAAACTCATGTGTGTTATCGTCAATATCTGTAATTCTAATATATTTATTTTCTCCATCATATTCTTTCGCTGCTGCATTCAATCCGTATTCAAAAGATGATGCAATATCCCCTAACTTACGCTGTTCCCAAACGTTTTTTGTTCTTCATCTACTCGTCATACACTTGCGTTGGTGAAGAGTGATGAGTGCTTCTAACTCTATAAAATACTTTCCAATCTTTTTTTGTTCTTCTATATCTTGTGGTATCATCAGCCTTGTTGCAAAAAAATCTGCCGGCGCAATATTCAAAAGTCCATGATTTCTCGCTCCTTCTGCAGCAATCTCATGAATACCTTTATGCCACAGATTTGTGCTGTAATACGATACCAAGAAATCGGAATCTACGGGATTATTTTCTTTTATTCCAAATATGATATAAAGTGTTGATAATACGCCATTTTCATAACGATCCAGCCTTTTAATAGCTCCCCAAGGTGCATCTGTTGAAGTGCTTTTATTATAAGCGAACTCTCCATTCTCAATCAGGTAGTAACCACTGACATCTTTACTAGCAACTCTCTTATCAAAGAATTCATTTTGATCAATAAGTCCATATTGAGCTGATATTGTAAGTGGTAACTCTGAGACTAAATCTTGATTTTTTCTTGTAACACGATCGACTAAATCTCCCAACTTACGCTGTTCCCAATCTTCCGTAAATCCTTCAAATCTTATCTGTGGAACTTTTTCACCATCTTGTGGAAACATTTTTTGAAGCATATATTTTTTTAATGTTTTTGTCTGCTCACACTTACGTTGGTGAAGAGTGATGAGGTGGTCGAGAGACTCAAAATACTCCCCAATTTTTTGCTGCTCCTCTAAAGTCGGATATGGAATTGGCATTTCCATAAACTGTGTTGACGAAATCGTAAATCTGTCAAATCGAGCACCTGAATCTCCGTTTAGTTTCATGAAGCGATGCCACCTCGTAGTTTTGAAATAAAATTCCAAATACAAATTATCTATATCATGAGTTCTAAATACCGTATAAAGTGGCGACATTACGCCATTTCTACCAAGTCTGTTACGATTTATCGGTCCAACAGGAGCCGTTACAGAAATTCTTGGATTATAAATAAAGTCATCATTCCTGACAATATAATAACCATTCAGATTTTCATTGTTTACAATCTCTCTATCAAAATAATCCTTCTGGCTAATGATTCCCTGTTCTGCTGAGTTTGTAAACGGCTCTGAAAATTCATTATTTTTATTCTTCTCTGATACCTTATCGGCAATCTCGTTTAACTTACGCTGTTCCCACCCATCTATTTTAATTCGCAAAAACTTGCCTACTTACGCTTTATCGCAGTATGTAACACTATTATCACCTATATCACAATACATACGATTATTCTAAATTCAATCGCTCTCGCACCATCATCAGTGTATATCCAAGCAAATTTTCTCCTCTCCACTTGCTCTTGTCGTATCTATTTTCATCTTTCATAGACAATCCAATACCCCAGATTCGATCTTTCACTGCACATTCTGCTAATATCACATTCCCAGTATTTACAAGGTTATCTTTCAGCTCGTCATTCTGTGAAAACTTTGCAAGCAATCCTTCGTATACAATAACCTGTCTTACTCCATTCCAATAGTTTTCATCATAATCTTTTACTGCACGTCCTAACGCTTTGATCTCTGCTACATCTTTCGTGTCGAGTATCTGCTCTGCAATGCATTCATCTTGAAAACAAATTGCTTTCCGATACATCATAAACTGTTCCATGGACGAAAAATGAACACCATCAACTATAAAATTAGACGGATACCAATTACTTAAGTATCCGTTCTCTTCATCTGGATTGTGAAAGCAAATAATCTGCATTACACTTCACCTACTTTTTTTACTGCCAGATCCAGTTCCAGATCATGAAGCCCAGAATACGCCTTTTCCAAAAAGTCTACTGGAATCTTCTGAATAACTTCTGAACTCGGCATATTGTAATACCATTGATAATACGCATAAAACTCGCCAATCCAATCCGGCATAAAACCATCAAGACCTTTTCCAGCTTCCAATTTATACTGATCTGTTTTTTGAAAATAATTCCATAATTCCTTATAATCCATCGTATTTACATATGCCTGCGATTCATCAATACTTTTTCTTGTCTTACTTTTCATATAAAAGTTGATAAATTCTTCTGTATCTTTATCAGGAAAATTCTGCGCCACATAATCAAACAACTTTCCCTGATTTTCTACAACATCATTCAAATACTCTTCTGCATATGCCTTCATTGTCATCTCTCCTAAAATAATGTACTAAATACATTTGTTACTTTATTTGCATCAGAATCTACTAATTCTCGCATCTTTCGTCTTGCCGTTATATCACGTTCATTATACTTTTGGCTATATTCCTTGTAATCAACCGGCAGTAACTTTTCTTCTACTTCCTGCAATTTAGAATATGCCCGCTCAGATTTAATACAATATTGAATGCCAAGACCGCCCAATGAAAGCAACTCCGGTAATATTTCAAGATCAATATTGTCTCTTACAAACTCTTTTGCGATATAAAAGTAAGAAGCGTTTGCTCTCCAACCTTTTATAACATCATAATCACTTGCATCCACACCATATTTTTCAATAAACTTTGCTGCCAACATACGATAACGCTTAGAATCTGCTGCATCTCTATGTTTCATCAATTCTGCAAGCCACGCCAACACATCTTTTTCTTGAAAATCTAATATTTTCAGACCTTCTGTGCCCAATTCATATTGATGAACCCAGCCATTTTTCTCATTCGGTCTGCAAACAGCCCATTCCTTAGCAAGATCTATATTGTCCGTTAAGTAAAATCCAATTCCATAATCATGTCTTTTCTCACCAAGTCCATATGTCGGAACTACAATTTTATCAGGTGTTCCATGAAATAAAGTTATTTTTCCCATTTTCTCGCCCTTTTCCTTAAACAAACATGTTTTGTAACATAAATTTCTTAACTTCTTTTAGTTCATCACACTTGCGCTGGTGAAGAGTGATGAGATAGTCGAGGTTTCTAAAATAATCACCAATCTTTCCCTGTTCTTTCACTGATTTAGGATAAACAATATCGGTATCCTGCATAGCAGCTTTTGAAATTGATGTAACCTTAATTCCCTGCATCAAAGGTAGCAACTGATTATGATAAGCACTGGAGTTTAGATAATATCCCAAGTACCCAGAAGCAAATTTTTCTATCGGTCTGTATGGAATAGTATGTAATCCAGACAACACGACTTCATCATCCAATCCGGCTATTTCACTGCATTTTCCAACAGTTGAGTCCTCAGCAGTATCGGCAATAATTACATCTCCATTTTGCAAAAATGATGATTTATATTTTGATAACACGCTCTCATCTGAAATCATTGGAAGCTTCTCTTTGCTTACATCCAAGACTTCTCCAAACTTGATCAGTACATCACCATAGTGAACGTTCTTTGCAACTCCTGCCTCAGTCGATAACTCAGCTCTGGAAAGTGTATTATTCTGCAAGCCAATTAGTATATCTCCCAACTTACGCTGTTCCCAAACGTTTTTTGTTCTTCATCTACTCGTCATACACTTGCACTGGTGAAGAGTGATGAGGTTATCGAGAGAATCAAAATATTGACCTATTTTCTTTTGCTCATCTACACTTGGTATTCTTACTTCAATCTTCATGAAATCTGTTTCATGAATTTTCCATTGTCCATAGACGACCCCCTGGCGCCATCTAACCATTTCATTTATAAAATCTTTTCTAAGAAATCTTCGTCCAAGGAAATCCAATTCAGCTTTTCCTGTTGGCTTAAATATGCTATAAACTGGTGAAATACAAGCATTTCCGTATTTATTCAGTCCTATTGAACCAGTCTCTAAATTATTTGAGCTATATATAAAATCTCCAAATTCTGTTCTTTTATATTTTTTTCCTGTTTCATCATTTACTAAAGCACTACGGTCATATCGCTCTCCTTTTGGTGCCACTCCCTGATTAGCAATAAATGCCATCAAAGGATAGTCCTCACTCATAGGAGCTTGTTCGTTACGTTCTTCAAGCAATTCTCCAACCTTACGCTGTTCCCAATCTTCTGTATACCCATTAAATCTAATCTTTGGTTTTGCCATATCCATCACCCCTCAATCTTTACAATCAGGTCGTTCAGTGATGACATAATTGTCTCATCATTCGAAGTTAAATCCTTAAGAAGTGATAAAAACTCTCCCTGCACCTGTTCCAGTTCTTCATCTGTCTTCTTCATATCTGTTAAAAGTGCATTCAGATCTACATCTTCTTCTTTTTCAAAAGTATCTACATAACGCGGAATATTCAGGTTAAAATCATTCTTTTCGATATCTTCAAAGCTTGCAAGAAATGCCTCTTTTTCTACCGTCTCTCTATTGGAATATAACTCCAACACTTCATCGATATGATCATCTGTCATGGCATTCTGTTTCTTTCCTTTTTCAAACTTCTTAGATGCATCTATAAAAAGGACATCTCTGCCATCTCTGTGCTTTTTCAATACGATAATACAAGTCGGAATAGATGTATTGTAAAAGAGATTTGCAGGCAACCCAATAACTGCATAGATATTACCTGAGCGAAGTAATTTTTCTCTTATTTTCCCTTCTGCTGCCCCTCTGAACAACACACCATGAGGCAGTACAATCGCCATTGTTCCATTACTCTTCAAATGATACAATCCATGAAGCAAGAATGCATAATCTGCTTTTGACTTTGGTGCTAACACGCCATAGTCGCTGAATCTTTCATCCTGTAAGAAACCTGCTGCCGCACTCCATTTTGCTGAATACGGAGGATTCATAAGTACCATATGGAAATCTGTCTCTTCTCCGGTAGGCCAGTCTCCATCCAGAGTATCACCATTCCGAAGGTTCTGATTCTCCGGTGTGATACCATGTAAGAACATATTCATTCTTGCGAGATTGTAAGTTGAAGTATTCAACTCCTGTCCGTAGTATTTGATATATTCCGGCTCTTTCGCATATTTCTTTGCATTTAACAATAATGAGCCTGATCCCATACACGGATCATATACGGAAAGTCCTTTTCTGTCTTCCTGACCGGCGATCGCAATTTTCGTCAAGATCTTTGATACTGCCTGCGGTGTATAGAACTCTCCGGCTTTTTTTCCTGTCTCTGACGCAAACTGTCCAATCAGATATTCATATGCATTCCCAAGAATCTCTGCATCGGAATTTAACAAGTCTGCTTTGTCAATTTCTTTAATCAGATTTGCGATAGTGTCACTTTGCTTCTGATCTCCGTTTCCTAAACGATTGGAATACAGATCAATATCTGTAAAAAGGTCCGCAAATATTAGATCACTCTGTTCGATATTGTTGAATCCTTTCTGCAACTGTTCTCTGTTGAATGCATTATTTTTCGCTGCATCTGCAAAGCTGGTATAAGTTAAGTCCGGCTCAATAATGTAATGACATTCGTCTTTCAGTTCCTCTTTTAACTCTTCCGCACTCTCATCCTCTAATGCTTCTATATATGCATCTAATGCGGCTTTCATCGTCTCTGGTCTTTCATCATAAAGCAGATCATATACTTTGATCAAAAATGCATCTGACAAATATTTGTAAAATACAATTCCTAACAGATAATTTTTATATTCGTTTGCATCCATCTTTGAGCGGAGAATATCCGCTCCGCTCCATAACACACTGATTAAATCTTTACTGTTTTCTACCTCCGCCATCTATCTTTCCTCCATCTTTATTTATCGCTTATACATCCAGTTCTGGAAGTCGCTCTTCCGTCTCGCATAATGCTTCGCTTTCTTCTCATACATCCGCTGGTCTGCGAGCTTCGCAATCTCACAGACAGACTTCCACTGCCGTTCATCACTCCAGACTGCTCCGCAGGAGACACTCATATGTGGCACTGTGTCACCGGACCAGTTATCCACAAGCAAATCAAAATTCTGCTTAATAATCCCAAACTGTTCCTCATCTGTAAACAGGATTGTGACAAATTCATCACCGCCGATACGGTAGACTTTTCCATAATCTTCAAAGCTCTGTTTCATGCAGCCTGCAACACCGCAGAGCAACTCATCTCCGGCGGCATGTCCCAGCCGGTCATTGACCGCTTTCAGACCATTTACATCCGCGGACAGATACAGGAATTTCTTATCTGCTGTCAGTTTCTTTATATCCTGCTCATAGGCACGCCGGTTATAGCATCTTGTCAGCTCGTCTGTAGTGGATGACCGGAGCAGCTGCTCTTCTTTCCGTTTTTCATATTCAATACTTCGCACCGCAAATATTACACTCACCGGACGTTGTTCTTCATCCTGCTGAATCGCAATAAACGACGCTTGGAACCAGCCAAGCGTTGTTCCTATAAAATCTCCGGCTATATATTTCTCTCCTTCCATTCGTTCAGGAAGTGTATGCAGATCTACAAATTCTCCTGCTGCCTCCCGGTACTCTTCTGCGGTTCTATTTTCCAGAAGCGCACGCAGACGCACATCTGCATCTTCATAATAACTTCCTTCTATATTTTCTTCACCGATTTCAGCTCCGCCATAACGCATGATCTTATTTTCCCTAAGTTTGATCACATACATACTGTGGTTGCGCCCTGCCATCGTTGCCAGCACTGCATACTGCTCTTCCTTTTCCCTGTTTATTCTCAATACTCTTGCGATCATAATCAGAAGTATAATCGTTGCAATAAGCAGATACAACATCACACTCAGCATTGCCACTGCATTACTTCCGTTAAGATGTGTCATATCGTATACCACTCCGACTGTATAGCCGTCGATATTCCGTGAAACACTTCTGCTCTTGCTGATTTTTAACTGTTTCAGTTTATTGCCAATCTTTCTGGAATCCGTTGCACCATAAATCTTTCCGCTTTTTCTGTCTGCTACATAGATGTCGATTCCTTCATACACCGGCATATTGCTGACAACGGATTTTATTTCATTTCGTTTCAGTTTTTCCAGAAGACGCACCGGCTCTACACCTACCTGGATCATACGGGTTCCTGCATCATTCCATGTGATCACATACATCATCTTCTTTCCTTCTGATGTATTCGGTGTCACATCCTGACACATCGTAAGCTTTTTATTTTTCAACATTGGTTTAAAATATGCGATCTGCTTGCCGGAGCTGAAATTATATCCGTAGTATTTCGGCACCGTTCCGCTGTAAACCTTACCGCTCTTATCAAACAGATGCACTTCATCGACAGACATCAGCTTCGCAATCTTCTGTAGTTCCGGCACATCATGCTCTGTCTTCTCATTTGCATCCAGAATATATGCTACCGCCTTTGCCCGCACCATATAATCTTCCTTCAACGACTGGATCATCTCTTTTTCGTCATCTGTATTTCTCTCAATGATCCCTGCCACCTGATCCAGCAGAACTTCCGAAGTATTCCTTATATTCCGGTTATTTACATAATCGAGAAGCCGGTCTTCCAGAAATAGCGCCGATATCAGGATAAAAATAATCAGGCAGATCACTTTCATCCATTTTCTTTTTTCCACTTGCTTTTTTCCAAATCCCATACTCTAACTTTCCATCCGTTATCTTTATTGTCGGTCTTTTGTATATTTTGTGATCACAGGTTCTTACATTCTCCATTGTCATAGCAAAAAGTAATTAATCTTCACAAACTAAGTCACTTTTATTATAGCATAATTATTGTTATAGTCATAAAAAAGAGGTCAGATAATTTCTTGAATATCTTGCTAATATATAGAAACGAGGTCCTTTACTTTACGTAAAGAACCCCGCTTTGTTGAAAGATGTATAATGATTTATTCTAATTGTAATATGAAAAACTTTCTTAAATCGCTCTTGTATATTTCTTCAGCCATTCTCTTTCCTCTTCGTTAAGATGTGGCGCAATTTTTTCATATACCAGTGCATGATAATCATTCAGAAGACGTTTCTCTTCTTCAGACATCATGTCCGCTTTGATTCCGTCAAGATCCATTGGTACGTATGTGATTGTCTCAAAGCAGAGGAATTCTCCATATTCATTCTTCTTCCATTCTTTTACAAGAAGTTCATTTTCCAGACGGACTCCGTGGGAACCTTCAAAATAAATTCCCGGCTCATCTGTAATAACAATTCCCGGTTCAAACTGGTGAGTATCATTTTTGCGATATGCCCAGCGGAAATTTGTCGGTCCTTCATGGATATTTAGCAGGTAACCCATACCATGTCCGGTTCCATGATTAAAGTTCAATGCTCTATCCCAGAACGGCTTTCTTGCCAGAATATCCAGATTCATTCCATTGCAGCCTTTTAACATTTTTGCGCTTGCAAGCTGGAGATTACTGATTGCTACCAGTGTAAAGTGCTCTTTCATAATATTCGGGATCTCACCTAATACATAGGTTCTTGTAATATCTGTAGATCCTTCGTAGAATCCAGCTCCTGTATCTGTTAAGAATACATTTCCTTCTTTCAGCTCTACGTCTGTCTCTTTTGATGATGTGTAATGGCAAAGTGCTGCATGTTCTCCATATGCACTGATTGGTTCAAAACTTGGACGGATGAAATTTCCCTGCTCTATACGCAATTCATCCAGCTTGTCAGATGCGCTCATCTCTGTAATCTTCATCTTACCTACATTTTCTTTTAACCATTTCATAAAACGAACATGTGCAATGCTGTCTTTGATCTGTGCTTTACGGATATTTTCAATCTCTACCGGATTCTTAATTGCTTTAAAAAGAATCTCCGGATTGCGTGTGTCTACTTTTTTCATTTCTTCCGGAATGTTCTTATAAATTGCATAATTAGTCTTTGACGCATCCAGAAGTGCTGTATTTTCTATAGAAAGATGTTTCATATCTTCATATATTGCATTATACGGATGAATTGTAACACCATCTTTTGCATAAATAGCTTTCATTTCATCAGATAATTTTCTCTCATCAATATATAATAACATTTCATCCATTGTAATGACTGCATAAGACAATACCATTGGGAAGAAATCAATATCATTTCCACGCATGTTCAGAGTCCAGCAGATATCGTCCAGTGTTGTAAGAATATGTATATCTGCTCCTTCTTCTTTCATTACTTCACGGATTCTCTTTAATTTATCAGCTACGGATTCTCCTGCATATTTCTCCTCAAGAATAAATGCAGGCTCTTCAGAAAGTTTCGGGCGATCCTCCCAGAACTGATCTACCAGATCATATTCGTAAACAATTCCTCCGTTTTTCTTTCGAGCAATTGTCTCATATCCAAGACCTTCTCCCATAGATACAACACGTCCATCAAATCCGATCACACCATTTTCCGGCAGGTGTTCTTCTAAATATTCTTCGATAGTCGGAACTCCCGGCTCACGCATTTTCATAAGCTCTACGGTTGTACCTTCCATCTGTTTTGCCGCCTGGATAAAATATCTTCCGTCTGTCCACATTCCTGCCCAGTCTTTTGAGATTACAGCTGTTCCTGCAGATCCGGAAAATCCAGTCATATATTTACGTGCCTTGAAATATTCTCCTACATACTCACTCTGATGAAAATCTGCAGTCGGAATTACATAAAAGTCAATTCCTTTTTCTTCCATTAATTTTCTGAGACAACTAAGTCTTTCTTTTACTCCCATGAAACATACCTCTTTTCTGTTATATTACATGAGCTATATAATTCTGCACGAAATATATAGCTCATAAAATTCATTATTAATCTACTAACGCGGATAATCGTTTGTCTAACGCGATCATAATTGCTGCTGCCACAAAAGATACAACGGCAATTCCGATACATGCTGTCTTGAATGGAATATTTCCACCAAATAAGATTCCGTATACCGGACCGTAGCTCTTAGCTGCGATAAATGTTGCAAATCCCCACATAGACATCATCAGCGCCAGGTAACGGCTTGGGGAATATTTACTGATGAATGAATGTCCCAGTGGTGAGAAGAACATCTCTCCAAGTGTCAGAAGGAATGCGAATACGATCAGCCATAATACGCTTGCTTTGTGTCCGCCTCTTGCAATATCAATTACTGCATAGAAGATGTATCCAAGTCCGATGATCGCAATTCCAAGTCCTGTCTTTCTGAACAGACTCATGTCTCCCTGCGGTCTTGCAGCCAGCTTTCTCCAGAGTGCTGCTGTCACAGGTCCTAAGATTACACAGAACATTGAGTTTGCTGCATCAAACCATGTAGATGGAACTTCATAGCCTGCAACTACCCAGTTCATGTTATCTGCCCAGTAATAATATACCGGAAGGTATCCAAGATACCAGAAGATCCAGAAAATAATGGAGAACAGAGATGCAATAAGGATCGCACCGATACGTTTTTTCTCAATCGTAGTAAGTGGCTCTTTTTTCGTCTCTTTTTTCTCTTCTACTGTTTTTTCTGCATCAATTGCAAGCTCTTCCTGTGTCTTTGTCTTCTTGAACGGACGTTTTCCAACATCTCCGAGGAAACGCCAGCATACGAAGAAATACCAGCATGCTCCAAGGAACATGATCAGTGCTGCAATTTTAAAGCAAGGAGCAAATCCTAATACTCCGTCTTTTGCAAATACATCTTTGTAAAGAATACCTACAAGGAAAGTACCTATGAATGCACCGACATTTACAAGTGTGTAACGCATAGCGAACGCCGGGTCCATCTGCTCTTTTTCAGTGATAACTCGTCCGATGATCGGTCCGTTTTTAAATAACGCAAGACCTAAACTTACAAGGAAGATCATGGCGTAAACACCAGTTGCTGTTGTTGCCACAGAACCCATGTAATATCCGACTCCGGCAATCATCATACCGACCGGTGTCGTATATTTTGCACCGATATAACGGTCAACTACGATTCCTCCGAATAACGGAAGCAGATAAGAAAATGCGGTCAAGTTCGACTGCATATTTGCTGCAACAGTGTCGGACAGTCCAAGTCCTCCTGTTGCTACGGTTGCTGTTGCGAAAATCAGGATCAGTGAACGTCCCAGATAGTAAGACAGACGCTCAAAGATCTCGGTTGCGGCACATGTCCAGAATGCCGTAGGAAATCCCTTTTTCTTTGTCTCCATTTCTTTTTAACCTCTCTTTTCTCTTGTTACGCGCCGGTATTCCCCTCCCCGGCAGCTGATATAATTGATTTTATCGCTTTAATCCGATAATTTCCAATATTGAAAACATATACCAAAAGAAGAAAAACTTATAGGTTAAAATATTTACTTTTTCACACGCAACGTCCGCAGATATACCTTCTGTTCTGGCGTTATCCGGTAGCTCTCGATCGCTTTCTGGATTGTCTTATTGTGCGTCCACGTATCCATCCGCTTCTCTTCCAGATAAGGAATAATTGCTTCATACTGCTTCGCCAGCGCAGTTGCAAAATACCAGGCACGCATCATGTTGACATAGTATTCTTCCGACCGGATAGCTGCAACTTTTTCCGGATATTCCAGCTTAAATTCATCTTCCAGATAATAGCGCATCAGCATATTTATCCCAAAACGGATCGTATAAGTATGCTCCGATTCCATCCAACGGTAAACCTCTTTAATAAATAGATCCAGATGTTTCTTTACGATTTTCACGGCCAGAAGATCACAGGTCGCCCAGTTATCCACATAGGGAAGAAAACGATCCAGATCTTTTACACATTTTTCGTAATTTTTCCCCTGTTCCAGCAGAAGTCCATGTAAATTATTCTCTTCATAATACTGATGTGGCAATACTTCTACGAACTGTTTTGCTTCTTCTGTCTTTCCATACTTTTTTGCAAATGCACGTAGTGCCGGAGTCCTTACTCCGATCACACGCTCCGAATCTACCGTAGGCATCAGTTTCATCTGGAAATCCCGATACCCGGTGTCCTGCATGGCAAAAAGTTCTTTTTGTACATTATCAATTACTGCCTTTTTATTCATTTTATTTCCACCTCTTATTCATTGCATTTATTATTTTCCACAACATAATCATAACATTACTTAAAGTCAACTCTATATTATACATTGTAAAAAATTCCCTTTCTTTGAATTGCCAGAATTATTCTAGCGCCTCAAGCTAGCGTTAAGTCAAGCTTTTTTTGTAAAAGAAAAATCCTTTCACTTACCCGCAGATAAATAAAAGGATTTTC
>NZ_QUKZ01000009.1:0-104057 GCF_003481355.1 Dorea sp. OM07-5
TCCAGCATATCCGTTTTGATCAGGACTTTTCTCCCAACCTTTAATACCGGAAGTTTCTTCCATTCCACCAGTTTTCTCAGGGTGTTCCTGCCGATTCCCGTATAATCAGCAGCTTCTTCAATAGATAAGGCAATCTTTCTTTGTGTCATATGACCACCTCCTTTTAAATTGCATTATGCAATTTCATTTGTGCTGTCAGTATAGCGTGTTTATATTGCTTTGTCAAGCATTATGAAATTTCATTCGTTTTCTATAAATTGCATATTGCAATATATTTTGTTGCGTGGTATAGTAATGACATACCGAAAAAGGAGGCACATCAGCATGAAAGATAAAGAACTACGCAAGCTGATTGGCAGCAGGGCAAAACAGCGCCGTCTGGAATTAAATCTGACACAGCCTTATGTCGCAGAGAAGATGGGAGTTACCGCTTCCACAATCCTGCGTTATGAGAATGGTTCGATTGACAATACCAAAAAGATGGTACTGGAAGGTCTTTCGGAAGCACTTCATGTATCGATTGAATGGCTCAAAGGGGAAAACGATGAATATGAAACTGATATTACGGATAAGAAAGAATTACTGATTCGTGATGCGATGAGTGATATTCTCAAACAGTTACCGCTCGACCTCAATAAAACAGAAGACGCATTTTCCAAAGACTTACTGCTGTTAATGTTAAAGCAATATGAACTGTTTCTGGATTCGTTTCAGTTCGCCTGTAAAAATTACAAGGGCAGTACCAAAGATGCGGACATTGCCAAAGTAATGGGCTTTGAATCGAAAGATGAATATAACGAGATCATGTTTCTCAGGGAGATCACACATACTGTCAACGCATTTAACGATATGGCAGATGTGATAAGACTCTATTCTAAGAAACCGGAAACAGCAGAACAAAGACTTGCCAATCTTTTATCCGAAGTTATGTATGAGGATTCTGAATCGGTATAGTAAGACAACCGGAGTTGTGATATACTTACACGCAAGAAGCATTTCAACAGTTCCGATTGTCTGATATCGAAAGGAGACATACGATTATGGCAAAAGGATCTGTTAGAAAAAAAGGAAAAAAATGGTACTATCGCTTCTATGTAGAAGATGCAAGCGGTAAAATGGTTCAGAAAGAATATGCTGGAACCGAAAGTAAAAGTGAGACGGAAAAACTTCTCCGCAAAGCACTGGAAGATTACGAAAATAAGAAGTTTGTCGCAAAGGCAGACAGCCTTACGGTAGGAGAGCTTCTGGATATGTGGGCGGAAGAAGAACTGAAAACCGGGACACTCAGCAACGGCACAGTGGAAAATTATCTTGGTGCAATCCGCTGTATCAAAAAACACCCGATTGCAGACCGCAAACTGAAAACAGTTACTGCCGAACATTTACAGGCATTTCTTGATCTGCTTACATTCGGTGGTGAGTTTCCAGACGGGAAAGTAAGAAAGGGATACAGCAAAGATTATATACATTCTTTTTCCGCAGTGTTACAGCAGTCATTCCGTTTTGCAGTATTTCCAAAACAACTAATCAGTTTCAATCCGATGCAATATATCAAACTGAAACGACAGGCAGAGGAAGTTGACCTCTTTTCCGATGATGAAGTGGAAGAAGGCACACAGCCGATTTCACACGAGGATTACGAGCGGCTTATCAAGTATCTGGAAAAGAAAAACCCACCTGCCATTCTGCCGATTCAGATTGCGTATTATGCCGGGCTCCGTATCGGAGAAACCTGTGGTCTTACATGGCAGGACATTAACCTTGAGGAACAATGCCTGACCATAAAACGCAGTATCCGCTACGACGGCATAAAACACAAAAACATTATCGGACCAACGAAACGGAAGAAAGTAAGGATTGTTGATTTTGGCGATACTCTGACTGAAATATTAAAAGCTGCCAGAAAGGAACAACTCAAAAACCGGATGCAGTATGGCGAATTATATCACCGCAATTACTACAAAGAAGTTCATGTGAAAAACAGAGTCTATTATGAATACTATCATCTTGCCGGAACACAGGAAGTCCCGGCAGATTACAAAGAAATCTCCTTTGTCTGCTTAAGACCGGATGGCTCTTTGGAACTGCCGAGTACACTCAGCATTGTATGCAGATCAGTGTCAAAAAAGCTGGAAGGATTTGAAGATTTCCATTTCCACCAGTTACGTCACACCTACACCAGCAATCTGCTTTCCAATGGGGCTGCACCGAAAGATGTACAGGAACTGTTAGGACACTCTGATGTCAGTACCACAATGAATATTTACGCTCACTCAACAAGAAAAGCAAAGCGGGATTCCGCAAGACTTCTTGATAAAGTAGTGAGCAATGCTTAACTAAAAATTTCCCTTATTTCCCTTGCGGATTCCGCATAAGGGCAAAAATAAGGGAAAATACATATCATTTCACTATCTAAGAGGCTGTAAGCCTTGAAAAATAAGGAAAGTTCAGGAAATCTCTCCACAAATTCCGATTTGCACTTCAAATCGTTTTCTTCATTCTATCACAGCATCTATTATTCTGCCATCAATCTTTCGAACCAGGTATCCATGACAATAATAAACTGGCTTACCCCTTTCCATTCTTGCAGCATTTCATCCAGAGTTTTGTGCTTCACATATTTCTGTACATACACCCAGGTGGCAACACTGCTGGCCTGAGAGATAATTCCTACTATAATTTTACGCATAGTTTCTTCAAATTCCGCGATTTCTTCTTTTGGAACGATGTCATAGAGATCTGGAATCTGAAAATCTTCCTTCTCACAATTTTCATCCACATCAATTAGATCTGCCGTCACTCTCTTTCTGGATTCCTCAGGTAATTTCAAATATTGCCAGATCATTGAGACCACTTCGGACGGTGTGTCTTTTTTGATTGGTGGTAATTGTATAAAATCATTCTTTTCACTCATTTTCATATCCTCCTCACGATATAATAAAATCAATAATACGTTCTCTTGTCATGTCCAGTACAGTATCTACAAACACTCCTGCAAACAGGATCAGATACAGAATTACACTCAGCGAAAACAGGAATGCAACCTGTACCCAATCATGGTAACAGTATGCAGTCGCTATAATCAACAAAGTGAATATAAATCCAAGGATCCCTCTGACAACCGCATAAGTCTGTACTGTCATCTTCACTGCCAGGCCGATCACAAAAAGTATCAGCTATCTTGACTCCTTTCCTCCAGGATTCAGGATACTAAAAAATGCCTGCCTGGAACTTTTATAGATAGTAAAGTTCCAAACAGACATTGCTGTTTGACCATTAGCTGTAGCTAATAGAATTGAGTATTGTTTCAGCTAATTTATGTTTGCAGGTTTGGGAGAGATTGTTTCTTTTCCCGCCTTTTCTCTGATTTACATCCCCGAATAAGGGGTGACAACAGAGCGGAACCCAAATGTTAGCTGGAAATTGCTCATTTTGAATGGGATTTTGTGTCACGAACATGATTAGAAAATAACAAAAGCGTTCGTTGTCAGCTAATCCAGCTAACATTTTCGAACGCTTTGAAGCCCGTCGCCAAGAGGATTTGAACCTCCGACCCCTCGCTTAGGAGAAGCCCCCGAGGGGCATTTTTGACTCCCTACAAATCCCCGAAAATCCTTGATTTTACTGGCTTTTCTGGGATTTCACTGTTAGTAAATTCTCGTCCAAAACCTGCTAATTTTTCGTGGTTTTTTGCCTTCCTTTTAGCAGGGTATTAGCAAATGCAAAGAAATATGGGAAACATCATTGAGTTAATCTGTAGCCCATAAATCACAGGAAACGCATTTGAAGTTTACGCATTCTCTTATGCAAATCAATAATCTGTGTTCAAATATTATAATGGTTTTTCTTCTTGATTTCAAGATTTTTCAGGAATTACAAAAGGCAACCCTGACGGATTGCCTTTTTTGTATGACTAAATTGTTTTCGCTAAAGCCTTTAATAATGCTGCTGTTTCCGGATTTGATAACAGTTTTGTGAGCAAGGCGGCGTTTTCATCTGTACTGTTCTCAGCAGGCTTTTCTTTTTCAACTTCGCTCTCTTTTTGAACCTCTGCCATTGGGTCAAGGAGTTCAACCGAAGTTTCAAACTTGGGCATTGGAGCAGTTTTACCTTCTTCCGCATTTTTGAGACCTTTAGCGTTGTAGAACTGTTCCTCAAACTTCTGTGCGTTATATCGCCTGTCCTCGTCGATTATATGGCTGTAAACATCGGCAACCATATCCATTCGGGCGTGTCCTGAGTCGCCTTGAACCGATTTCATATCGCCGCCGTTCCATTTCAGCTTGTAGGTTATACTTGCGTGACGGAAGCTGTGAAATACCACATCGGGTAAGTCGTTGTCCTGTATCAGCTTTTTCAAAGCACGGTTGATTACCTGACCTTCCATCGGTCTGCCTGACGAATGGCAGAATACCAAGTCATAATCCAAATACTCATCACCGAAAAGCTCTTTCATTTCGTCAATCTGCTTTTTTCTCTCTAACAGCATTTGAGCTACGGTTGACGGCAAGAAGATTTTTCTCACACTTGTTTTAGTTTTTGGCGTTTTCAAAACAAGGGAGGTATTTGTATTTGACAGAGTTCTCGGAAAGACACGGATAATGTCCTTATTATCAAGCACCTCCATTACATCTCTGTTTACTCGCTGAAGCTCTTTATCTACAAAAATGGAAGCGTTGTTTTCTTTCAGGCTTTCCTCCGAAATATCAATGCAATCCCAAGTAAGACCGAGCATTTCACCCATACGGAGTGAACAGGCAAAGGATAAATTGATGGCTAATGCGAGAATATCATCATCGCACACTTCAAGAGCGTGCATAAGAGTTTCTGCTGTCCATATTTCTCGTTTCTGATGTTCCTCTTTCGGGAGCGTTGCATTGAGAACCGGGTTTCTTGTCATCAACTCCCATTTTACCGCCTGATTAAAGGCACTCCTTAAAAACTTATGGATTTCTCTTACGGTATGTACGGTCAGATACTCATTTTTAGGCTTTTTATTCTGTACCACTTTGGTCTTAACTTTCAGAAGGCTTTGATAGAATTTATCCATAAGTCTCGGAGTCAGTTCATCAAGTTTCACATCGCCGATAAGCGGAATGATGTAATTATACATAAGCCCTTTCTTTGAACGGTAGGTTGACATTGCCCAGTTATTTACTCCGTACACGGAGCAGTATTCTTCAAGCAAATCCGCAACTGTCGTAGCATTAGGAATGATGAATGTACCGCTTTGCTGTTCAAACTCAATTTGAGTTTTTCTCTTTTTAGCGTCTGCGTTTGTATCAAAGGTTTCCCATTTTTGATGTTGGTTTCCGTCATCGTCTTTGTAGGTATAAACGACGGAATATCGATTCTTTCTCTTTACAATAGAAGCCATAGTCGTTCCTCCTTATTCATTATCCAGCCATTTATCAAAGCTGGTCTTTATTATGCGGTATCCGGTTTCGAGCATTACTGCCTGAAAACACCCCTGTTTGATGAGCTTATATACGGTCTGTCGGGTAATACCCAAGATTGACTGAACTTCCTCTACGGAATAGCTCTTTTTTGTATATGTACCGCCGTTTAATTCACGAACTCTATCCTCAATCGACATATCCCTCCACCTCCTCGATTTCCTTAACTTTAGTGTATTTACTTTGCGAAGCGTACCACTTATCAAAGCTTTCTCTTTTTATTCGGCGTTTACCGTCAACCCATATAAACTCAACAATGCCATCGTTCATAAGGTCATTTGCGGTGCTTCTCGGAATGCCGAGTACCTTTGCAACAGTAAGAGGAGAGAGCGTTTTGCCGTATTTCTTACCGGGTCTTTCGCCGTTTACTTTCTCATAATGGAATTGTCCTGCATACCAATCTTCAAAGCTATCCACATCAACTCTCATTTTGCCCAGTACCAAATAGGTCTTAAATCGGCACTGATTGATGAGTCGGTATGTAGCCGTCTTTCCAAGACCGAGTATTCTCATTACGTCGGGTACAGACATTGTCTTTTTGTCCTGATATGTAAGAACTGCCTTGACGATTTTCTTATTTTCTTCAACGCTTTTCTTTGAAGCTCTGTATTCGTTGCCGACTCGGTATGTTTTGAATAAGCCGCAATTCATCAGTTTCAGTGCTTCTTCTTCGGAAATGGAAAACAACCGAGATATTTCCTTGACAGAATAGGCTTGCCACTGTGCTTCCTCCTGAAGCTTTTCATCGCTGAACAATTCTGCCAAGCGTTCATTTTCCTCTCTGAGATTAAACTGCTCCACTCGGTCATTGAACATATTAACAAATGCCATCTTCAGAACCTCCTTTCTCGCCATTGAGCCAATTTTCAAAGCTCTTTTTAGATATTCGATATTGACCTCCGACACGAACGCTATGGAATTTCTTGCTTTTAAGCAGCTCATAGACGGTAGTTCTGCTCACTTTCAAGATGTGCTGTATATCATCTACCGTGTATGCTCGTATATCAGGTTCAGTCTGCCTGAATGTATTAGGAAGTCGAGTATCGCTCTTTTCAATTTTCTTTCGCATTACCGTTTACCCCCGATTTCTTATTTGCCACTCTGACTACCATATAGCCAAGTGACTTGGCTATATGGTACTGAAAATCGGAGTTTTTGTTAATTATGCGATTGGTTTAATCGCATAATTGACAACCGGAGCTTTCGCTGTCCATATTATCAAGCCATCGGTCAAAGCTCTTCTTGGAAATTCTGTAATGTCCGCCGACCTTTACAAAATGGAAAACGCCTGAGTTGACGAGAGCATAAGCAGTGTTCTTTCCAATGCTGAGAATATCCATTATTTCTTCTACCGTATAAACTCTTTTCTCAAAGCCGGAACTATCATCAACAGCGTTGGGTAGTTTGTTCATTGCTTCAATCTTATCTTCAAACATTGTCAACACCTCCCTTAGCGTGATGATGGTTCTTTTTGAAAATCATATAGTCATAGCCGTATCCTACCTGACATTTATCGCACATCTCTTTATCTGCCTGAAAGGGGTCAAGTCTTTTTACAATGTTTTCAGGGATAGACTGAAACTCGCTTCTGCAACGAGGGCAAAGACTTAGTACAATGCCTTTACGCTCTGTCTTGGGTTTAACGGGAATACCGACTGCAAATTTCAATCCTCGCTTGATTTCGCTGATTTTATCTGCGTCGGTAATTCTTCCGACAAAATTATCAAGCTCTGTGGCTTTATCCACGGTGCGTAGCTGCTCAAGCATTACCATCGACGGCTCTTTTAAGCCACAATCCGTGTTTAGCTCAATATGAGTATTCATTGCCGTTTTCTTTTTAACAGCCGTTATAGCGGCTACAACGACCGTAGGACTGCTTTCATTTAAGCGATTTGTCTGAACCACAAGAACCGGTCTCATTCCCGATTGCACACTACCGTTTGTAACCCCCAAGTCGCAGTAATAAATATCGCCCCATCTGACATTCTTAAATTCTTTTTCTTTCATATGTAAATCCTCGCTTTCGATTATTCTGAGGTAATTCATATCCGGATTAGAATTAACCCCTTCACTTGTTTGAAATGGGAGAGCGTTTTTGGGGGGTGTTTTAGAAAAATTTCCTCAACTTTTTTATTGCACTGTTTACCGATTCCCTTACAGAAGTAAAATCGACTCCTTCTTCATCTGCGATTTTTTCAAGTGTTTTGTTGTAGAAGAAATACTTAAAAACTCTGCGTTTCTGTGTTTCGCTTAAGTAACACAAAACCTCCCGAAGTCGCTTAATATTGTCTTTCAGCATTATTTCTTCGATTGGGTCTGTATCGACTGCCAATTCCGGATGATGCACTTCAAATTCTCCGTCATTGATGTCAAATGCGTGTCCGAAAAGAAGCCTTCTCATTCTCTCTCTTGCTTCGTAGTTCTGATACTCCGTTATCACTTCGCCCTGAGCCATAGAAAGCAGAATGAACGGAGTGTACCGACGGATAACATCAGGGTATTTAACCCACAATTCTTCTTCCGCCAGTTCTGTTACAATCGCCCATTTCTCCGTGCCGGTGTAGCCGTGATATTCATACCGCAGGTTAATGAGCTTGCAGTCGTTCGCAAATAATAATTCCTGTTGTTCTAATGTAAGTTTTGTCATTGTCGTAATCTCCTTAAATTTGAATTTTTGAATTTGGTTGAAATCAAAAATTCGGAGATTACGGATACTTGGCGATATACGCCAGCCACTTATATGTCACGGTCTTGCTCCTTTCGGGAGCGACAAAAAAGCCGGACACCAAGAACATTAGGATATTTCTATCCCTTAATTCTCAGCGTCCGGCAATTTGATGACTCAAGAGCTTTCGCTCAAGGACTCGTGGCTCGGTACATCTGTCCGATATTTAATTGTTCGCTCTGTTACTACTTCTTGTTAATCTGTACTTGACTGTTCCCTTGCGTAGGGATAGGTCAACCTCTACTACTCTGTGGCAGTTCGGACATTTCAGTTCAATCACGCCTGTTGTCATTGTTACCTTGTCAAAAATACGCCAGCCACAGTTTTTGCACCTTACGATTATCTTTTGTTCCAACGATTTCATAGCTCGCTCACCTCCGGATAAACCGTAACCAAATCAAAAGGATTATCAAGATACTCCTTTTTCAAAAGTCCGAGCTGTTTCATTCGTATAGCAAGTGCTTTTTTGGAACACCCTAAAAAATCCGCAAGTGCATCAAATCTCTTATATACGCTCGGATAGTATATTTTGTTCAGACACTCAATCTTTTCTCCAAGACTGAACAGATACATTCCCTGCTTTATAAGGTTTTCGGGAAGAAGGATAGCAGCTCCAAGCGTATTTGCCTGCCATTCCTCCCAATCGGATATAGGCTTATTTCTCTCGGAATTTGCCTTGTAATAATGTACTCCGGCAGATTTCTGTGTCACACCGTAATCATTCGGGAACAACATCTTAAATATCTGATGGCTGCCCTCGTGCATTAAGGTGAAATTCTTTCTGCCTTTCAGCTTGCTGTCAAAGTTCAAGTCCTTTTCCACGAGAACGGTTTTTCCATCCAAAAAGAAAAAGGCTTCGTTATCATCATCTTCAAATACCTGAACACCCATTTCCGTAAATGAGGTCATTCCGAGAATACTACCGTCATAAGATAGGTGCTGGTATTCGACATTCAATCCGAGAACCTTCTCCAAGAGAAGCTCCGGGTCAATTCTGTATATTTGTGTGTTACGGACATCGGGAAGTGCCATATATGCCTGAACATACTTGTCGGCAATCGCTTCGATGTCAAATCTCGATAAATGTTTCAAGTTACAAAACCTCCTACCATTAGGATTTTGCTTCTACAAACCACTTTCCGTTTTCTTCGTCGAACAGAAATGTGGGCTTGCCGCAAATCTGTACCGTGTAGCGGATACCGGTTCCTCCGACTTTGGTGGAAGCCGCACGGCATTTCTGAATTACACGGTCTATCTCATATTTTTCATCATTCTCAAACTTGATGAAGTTCGGACGAGCCGTTCCATCAGGTCTATGTGTTACATTTACTTCAACATAAACTTTTCTTCTTTCGGATTCCATTTTTATTCCTCGTAATTTCTCAAAGTCAAAACTAATCTTCCCAAGTGCTTGTATCCGTCGATGTTCTTATCCGACACCCTGTACTTGGGTCGGTCATCTCCGGCAGTATTGATGTAACAGGAAAGCCTTCCTTTCTTAAAGCGTTTTTTCCGGTCAAAGAAAAGAAACATTCCCTCATATATACCGTAGTCGGTAAAATGGTTTCCGCCGTCCGCACGAAAGATAACAATATCTTCGCTGCACCCCTGCAAAAAGCAGTCGGGCATCGTAACATAAGCCGTAACCTCTTTTTCGTCAATCACATTTAGACCTCCTTAACCAACCATACCTGTCGGCATAGTGATTTCGGCTTTTTCCGGTGGTAGCCGCAAGTTCTGACACAGAACCCCATTCCTTATGCTGTCCTTTCCGAAACGCCGTCTGATTTCTTCAACACACTTTTCCATTCGCTCCAATTTGTCCTGCTTTGCGGCGTCCATAAACATATCTATTTGACGGGGCGTGTCTTGTGGAATAAGATTTATGGCTTGTACTGTCACAGAACGGATAGGGTTATTCCACCCATATCTTTTTTCAAACAACTGAAAAGCGGTCTTTGCAATAATCATCGGAGACTGTGTAGGAAGTGCAATCTTCGTCTGCCATTGCCTTGTATTGAGCGTGTTGTCTCTAATATGTATTGCGACACCTTCTGCACTCAGTCCGTGAACACGGAGCTTGTGTCCGATGTCTTGGGTTAATTCGAGAAACACGGGCCACACCTGCTCCGGTTTCTCTAAATCTGCTACTGTTGTTATACCGTGTCCTACACTTTTTATAGGAGAAACGAAATCTTTCTTGGCAACAAGGGAAAGGTCGTTGCCGTTGGCATAGTTCCATAAAACTACTCCGTTCTTTCCTAATCTTCTGCGTAAGAACTCAGGGTCGTTATTCGCTAAATCCCCGATGGTACGAATACAATAGCTGTCAAGCACTCGCTGGGTTGCCCGTCCTACACCGAGCAGGTCAGCGGCAGGAAGTCCCCAAATCTTTTCTTTGAATGTATCCTTTGGTATAACGGTTACTGCGTCCGGTTTCTTCATATCCGAGCCGAGCTTCGCAAATATCTTATTAAAGGAAACACCCACAGAAATCGTCAAGCCGAGTTCAAACTTCATCGTTTCACGAATTTCATTTGCCACCTTTTCCGGCGAACCGAAAAGGCTTTCTGTCCCGCTAATATCCAGCCAACACTCGTCCATACCATACGGTTCAACTTGGTCGGTATATCGCTCATAAACGCTTCTCGCAAGCTTTGAGTATTTGATATACTCCTCATAATGGGGCGGCACTACAACCAAGTCCTTGCACTTCTGTTTAGCCTGCCATACTGCGTCCCCGGTTTTCACATCAAAAGCCTTTGCTTTGTAGTTCTTTGCAAGCACGATACCGTGTCGTTCCTCCACAGAGCCGCAGACAGCAATCGGATATTTCTTCAATGCGGGGTCGAGCATACATTCGACGCTGGCATAGAAGTTGTTCATATCACAATGAAGTATGCTTCGTAACATTTTTTGAACCCCCCTTGACATTTTGGGAAGTTTAGTGTAAACTATGAGTAGTTCAACTTCCTGTTTCTTATTATACGCAGTTTAAGTGTACTTGTCAAGAGTAAATGAGAAGTTAAACTGTAAATATTCTTTTAAGGAGTGAAATCAAAGATGACATTCGGTGAAAAAGTCAAAGCAGAGAGGACTAAACTCGGTCTTAATCAGGATGAATTGGCTGAAAAAATAGGCGTAACCCGACGTGTAATTTGTTCTTATGAAAATGATAAATCCCGTCCGAGAGGAACGGAAAGATACAAGAAGCTGGCAGAAGCATTAAATGTAAATGTGAATTATCTGCTGTCTGAGGATGACGCTTTCATCGCCGATGTAGAGGATAAATACGGACGCAGAGGGGCAAGACAGGCTCAGGAGTTGCTTGCAGAAGTTACCGGTCTGTTTGCCGGCGGCGAAATGGCTGACGAAGATATGCGTGAAATGGTTGACGCTATTCAGGAAGCATATCTTATTGCAAAGAAGAACAATAAAAAATACACCCCGAAGAAATACCGCAAAGACGAGTAATCCTCACAGTGAACTAAGTCCAATATATGGGACACACAATAGTTTATAATTTATTATAGGGTAAATATCCGATATACTATAATATGGGAGGTGAGCCGGATTGGGGTATTACACTACGGCTGAAATTGTGAAAATCGTCAACAAGCTCATTGACCGTTGCGGTACTCGTGACCCGTACAAGGTCGCAAAAGAGCTTGGTATCAATATTATCTACCGAGATTTTGAAAAGCAGCGTGGAGCATACAAGGTCATTCTGAAGAACCGCTTTGTTTTCCTTAAAAACGGTATGCACCCGGTCGTGGAACAGATAGTGCTATGGCACGAAATCGGACACGATGTTCTCCACAGGCAAGAAGCGGTTGCTGTCGGCGGGTTCAAAGAGTTCAACATCTTTGATATGAGAGAGAACCGTATGGAGTATGAAGCAAATATCTTCGCTTCTCAGGCTTCGCTCCCGGACGACACCATTTTGGAATACATTGAAAACGGCTATGACATTCAGCAGATTGCACGGGCAATGTGTTCCGACATAAACCTAATTGCTCTGAAAGTAGATACGCTGATTGCACAAGGCTATCAACTTCGCAAACAGGAACACCAAAACGATTTTCTTAAATACAGTAAAAAAATATAAGACCGTCAAGTCTCGAATGAGATCTGACGGTCTAATTTTTATCAGTTTTTATTATATCCGAATTGTCTTGTGCAAAGGGTATCTTTCCACCATTTTTCACGACTCAGTATGTAATTATCATCCATTCGTGCGTTATAGTTTTCTAATACTGAATACTGAAAATTTGCTTTTATATAATCAAACCCTTTGGTGTCAACAATATGTTTAAGTTCAACATTCCCACCGTGTCCATTGTCTATATAGTTAGTCCACCTTTGAAGCAACATTCCATACTGAGCAGTTGCCGAGCCAACATACATTTTTCCGTTGCTGGTATCAGTTATAAGATAAACTGCTTTTTGATTTCTCAAAGCATCAAGCCAACCGCTGCGTTTATTCCGAATAATCGTTTCCAGTTGTGAAAAACTCAATCTTATGTTCTCATAACCCGGAAATTCGTCACCATCATAAGCAGTAGAAAGAATTTCTATTACTTCCAGTTCCTCCATCATAGACTCATAGGTTCTTCCCATGCCTTAACCCTGTATGCCATCCTGTTGTCCTCCTGCAAAAAATGAGTGAGGGGATTTCCATCCCTCACCCAGTAGCCCGCAGGATGGCAGGCTGTTTTAGAAGCTATAAAATTTTCCGCAGCTTCTTCCGCAGATGGTCTAACCTCGCATAGATGGCACCAGTCGTCAAATGCACAAGCGGGGCAATCTCCTTTGTGGAATACCCCTGCATTTTCAGCAGGACGATTTTCAAGGTACGCCCGTCCACCGTGACTAATACTTGATAGAGATTTTCGCTCTCAATCTCTTCCAGTAACTCCGCAACCGTACCCACTTCCGCCTGCCGCTCCCTGCCTGCCATGTCCTCAAGATATTCCGCAACGTCATTCGTCCATCGGTAAAACCGCCTGTTGGAATTGAAGTCTGCCCTGTCCGCCATGCGTATCTGCTCAATGGTCGCTTCATCAACGCCGCACTCACGCAGCAGCTTTTCCTCCGCTTCTTTCCAGATACGCCATTTCCTGTCCTCCCGTCCGTGGTTGTATGCCATTCTTACTTCCTCCAATCAGAATTGATTGAGAGGGCAGAGAAAAGCCCCCTCATCTTCCCAAAGGAAAAAACAAGGGGGCTGAACGCCTTAAATTTTAATTTTCTATTATCTTTCTTAGTTTTATTAGGATTCTGGCTTTGCGTTTGTTTACAACGCTCTGGGTTATGCCCAACCTCGCCCCGACTTCACGCTCGGAAAGTCCGTCAAAAAAGATTGCCTGTATCAGCTCCTGTTCACTATCCGACAGCAAAGGCAGGGCGGCTTTCAGCCTGTCCACCATGACCGCATTGACAACGGTTTCTGCAATGTCCACCGCTTCATCAGTGATAAAGTCCAGAGGATTCCCCTCGCTGTCCGTAAATCCGTCGAGAGATAGCAGTCTATTCTTTGTATCTAATTTTTGCAGATAACGCCACCGTTCCTTGTCACGGTAGAAGTCTGTGTATTGCTCCCTCACGACTTCAAGCAGACAGCCTTGAATGGGGATAAACAGCTTGTCCATATAGGTCTGGTCGGATTCCCTGCAACGGCAGAACTCCGTGTAGGATAATTCCACATAGCCGCCACTTTCTCTGATATATACCTTTCTTGGTGCATATTTCACCATAAATACCTCCCATCTGAATTTTTGAAATGTAAAAAATCCAGATGGAGAGGCGGAGAACGACACCGCATATCAGAAACAGCCCTACGGCACTTTCCAACAAAAATCGACAAAAGAAAAACCGCAAAGGCTCTGTGACCTTTACGGTTATAGGAAATAGTAATTCTATTGTATGGAGATTGTACTTCTACTTTCAAGGTGAGAAGTACCGTTGCACTGGCAGAAATTTTTTTAACTGGTTTCCTGCCGTTCTCTGATATGCTATGTATTGATAAATTTTGCTTCGTATGAGCAGATAGATAACTGCCCGAAAAAAGGACATAAAAAAATCCCTCCAAATTTAAAAACAAATTCAGAGGGTAATTTAGGGTATAACAAAATAACCCACCCGAATATCGTTTTTTTTATTTGGTGAGTTTGTTCTTTCAAATACGAAACAAATGCTCATGTACGGTAAAGTATCACAAGAAAATTATGTCGAATTGACAGCCGCCTCCGCTATACCGAATAAGGAAATAAAGAGTCCTCAAATTTTGCGCTACTAAATGAAGACGAGCGGAAGTAATCTCCCGCTCGTCAGTAAACTTAACTATGCCATATCAATCCCGCTTCTTTCCCGCCACCGGCACTAAGAACAGCGCGGGCAACAGCAGGAAAGCGGTACAGACCAGCCCCCAGGGTATGGACACCTGCTGGGCTACCAGCCCCACAATAGGCCCGCCGATGATCTGCCCGAAAGAGTCCAGCTGTCCGCTGGTGGAAAAGACTGTGGCGCGCATTTTCTCATCCACCTGGTCGTTCATCCAGGCGGCCAGCACAGGCTCCTTGATGGTGCGCATAAGCCCCGCCAGCAGGAACACCAACAACATGAACCAAAAGCTCCGCCCCACCGCGAAGAGAACCAGGAACAGGATATACCCGGCGCTGGTGGACATGACCACACTGGTTCGGCTGACAGTCCCTTTTTTCTCCATGCGGGCGATGAGCAACTGAGAAGCCAGAATACCTAAGCCGTTGCCGATAAGACTGATAACACCGAACCAAGTGACGCTGTTCAGCGGCCCGATAACGGGTATTACCGTGTCATCCAGAAAATGAGCGGTGGAGAGCCGGTCAAAGCCTTCACTGGCAAGTCCCCCGCATAGTGTGATTGCTAAGAGCGCCAGCAACACAGGTGCGCCTTTCACAAAGCCCAGGTTGAGCTTGAACAGGCAGACAAAGTCTTTAAGCAAGCCCTGCCGTTCCTCAATAGCAGGGGAGAAGTTGGTTTCTGGCATGATGCGAACCATCACCAGCCCCAACAACAAGCACAAACTGCCCCCCAAGATGACAGGCATTTGCAGGTTTATGTTTCCCAGCAGTGTGCCCAGCACCACGCCCAGAACGCCGCCGATTTGCCCCATTTGACTGCCCCGCAGGAACACCTTGTCTATGGGTTTGTCCTCTTCCTCCGAGGCAATCCACGCCTCCAGAGCGCCGGTGATGAAGGTATCACCGCAACCCCAGACAACCTGGGCCAGCAGAACCGGCGCGAACCACGGTAGCGCACCCTCCATCAGAAAGCCCAGGCCGTAGAGGAACATTCCAATCAGCACCGAGCGCCGACGGCTATACAAATCCGCCACCACACCGGTGGGCATCTCGAACAGAAAGCAGGAGGTCTCCTGAACCGTCCCTACCAGGACAAGCTGGAAAGCATCCAGCTGCACCACCTCCAGGTGGTACACGATGGAAAGCACTGTGGACATAGAAACCGCCAGGGAACAGACAAATCGGAACAGCAGGTAGACAGAATATGCCTTTGAATTTTTAGCAAACATGAAGTTACATTCTCCTTTCAAATCTCATTTTATATGACTTTTGCAAGCTGTTAAGCTAACTTGTGGAACATATGCCGAACCTTATCTATACGGCTATTCGGGCGGCGGGGTTGGCAAATAAATTTACCAATAGCTGGCTGGTATCCTTTTAACTCTGTCAAGCAGACTCCCTGCCCATTTGTGAAATAAGTTAAATCGTTCCTGTATTCTTGAATACATCTAGCAGGGATTTCTCCTTTCAGAATGACCTCGTCATTCTTTATCTGAGTACTTACAATATCTGCACAATACCTTGGAGCATCATGATACGCCCGTGAGAGATATTCCTGCGGTGCATAAATTTCAAAGTGGAGATATGGCTCTAATAGTTCTGTCCCTGCTTTTTTTAAAGCCTGCTCCAATACGATAGGGGAAAGCAGCCGAAAGTCTGCGGGGGTACTTACAGGACTATAATACAATCCATATTCAAAACAGATTTTACAGTCTGTCACTTTCCATCCATACAGCCCCTGCTCGCAGCCATAAAGAACCCCCTCCATAACCGCATTTTGGAACGATTGATTTAAATATCCAAGTGAAACTCTGCTTTCATACTGCACTCCGCTTCCAATAGGGAGCGGCTCTATGGACAACCCGACAGAAGCCCAGAAAGGATTTGGCGGGACTTCTATGTGGATGGTATATTCTGCTTTTCTAAGCGGTCTTTCCAGATAAATAACCGAAGGCTCTTTCATAGCCACGCCCACATGATATTTTTCTTCTAATAGCGAACAAATAACTTCTAACTGTACTTTTCCCAAAAAAGATAATATAATCTCATGTGTAACAGTATCAATGTCAAAATGCAAAAGAGGGTCTGTATCAGCAATCTCTGTGAGGGCATTTAACAGGGCTTCCCTTTGCTCCGGCTTTTGCGGCTCTACCGTTGTCCGAAGTAATGGCATGGGATTATCAATCCGTGTTTTGTGAGGCAGGAGTTTTTCATTTCCCAGAATATCGTTCAGTTTCAAAGTATCATCAGCTAAAATAACAATTTCTCCCGGACAGGCATGGTCAACCGGGACGATTTCACCATTTGACGGAATACACATTTCTGTAATCTTTATTTTTTCCTTTTTTGACAGCAGCAGGGTATCCCGTAAATGGAGCGTCCCATGATACAGGCGTAAATAAGAAAGCCGTTTTTTCCGCTCTGTATACTCAACCTTAAAAACATATCCACATAATTCAGACTGAATATCGTCTGTTTCTGTAATGAAAGTTTCTGTAATCGCTTCAATCAGTTTTTCTGTTCCTAAATTGTCTTTTGCACTCCCATGATAAACAGGAAACAAAGAGCAGCATCTGGTTCTTTTGCACTTTTCATATTGTAATTCCTGTATATCCAAAGAATCCTCTGCAACATATCGTTCTAATAGTTCATCGCTTCCGGAAATAATCATATCCCATTTGTCCAAATCAGAAATATCGGTCATGGTTATCTTTGGCGACAGGGAAACCTCCTGCATGACAATCATATCACTGGTAAGTTTATCTTTAATGCTTTGGTAAACACGCTGTAGGTCGATTCCATTTTGGTCTATCTTATTTATAAAGATAATTGTCGGAATGTTCATTTTCTGAAGCGCATGGAATAATATACGCGTCTGTGCCTGTACGCCGTCTTTTGCCGAAATGACTAAAACAGCTCCGTCAAGGACAGATAAAGCACGGTATGCTTCGGTTAAAAAATCCATATGGCCTGGCGTATCTATAATGTTGACTTTTACATCCTCCCACTGAAAAGATGTCACTGCTGTCTGGATAGTGATTCCCCTTTGACGCTCCAAATTCATTGTATCTGTCCTTGTTGTGCCTTCATCTACGCTCCCTAGTTCTGCAATTGCACCACTGGTATACAATAAACTTTCCGTTAATGTTGTCTTTCCTGCGTCAACGTGAGCCAGAATGCCTAAGTTAATTATTTTCATGTGATTTTCCTCCTATCAACACCCAAAAAAGGGCATAAAAATACCCAGTGATAAATACTCCTATCACTGGGTAAATAACTCCAATAGCCCCAAAACACTTATATGTTTTCGGGCATATAAAATTACATGATAAAAGTATTCTTAAACTGGGTACAAAAAACTAAGCCCCATATTAAAAGTGAAACGGGACTGCTACTTTTTGTTCCCACTATCAAATTGACAGTTTATTTAAGAATACCTTGCCGCATATTTATTAACTCCTTGTATAATACTGAATCTAATTATATTCCTTAACCCTTTATTTGTCAAGCCTATATTTAAAGAACATAATAGAAAACTGTTCTGACAGATTTAGAGTATGTGATATTTTACACAATAATATCAAGCAATATGAAAGATACTAAAGTCAAGCGAAAGAAAAAATGTTATGGATTATTTGAAAACGGCAGATGAAATTGTTGATGTCTATTTTGTCACATATATAGAGTCTTGTGATAAGAATAATAATTCACATTCTACATCTTGGAGAAATAGATATATAGGTCAAGACGGTGTTATCTATATTCTTAAGAATGGAAACAGACAATTCTTTGTTTGGCATCCTGTTGACGATGATTTTAAACCAATTACTTCTTTGGGAATTATTAGTTCCCGTGATGATTATTATATTAAAAAGAACAATCTATTAGTAACAACTCAGAATTCCATTTACAAATTCAGGCTTATCAACAAGGAGGTGAACACTGATGATAAAACTTAACAAAATGGAACAAAATGAATATAACGCTTTTATTGTTGCTGTTGTTCCTTCATTATTACCCGGCACATACCACTTTAGAGACTTTTTCACAAATAGAGTTACATCTGCAAGAATCGGTCGTAAATTCTATGAAGATGTTGTCAATGGTATATATCCGCATATTTCTCTTGTTGGGACAAAGGCTTCAGAAGGTTATATTTGTTCTTGAGTAAATACCTGATTTCTCATAATGTACTTGATGGCTACTCAAACGAGCAGCCATCTTTTTAATATGCCGGAATACCGTATCCGTAGATAACAGAGCTTCCGACAGGGTATGTTTTGGTTCTGCAAGTGTCGCCTGAGTTGCCCTCAACGGTATAGACTGTACCGTTTTCGCATTTCTGAACAATACCGGTGTGGTCTGTCACACCGTCGCCCTCCCAGTCAAAGAAAATGATTGTACCGGGCGAAGGCTCATACGAACCGTCTGCCCACTGTCCTCGGTCTCTGAACCATTGTACACCGTTTACACAGCCGGCATACTTTGGAATAATACCGGCGTCGATATATCCGCACTCGTTAGCACACCAAGAGACGAAGCAGGCACACCATTCTACACGGGAGTCAAATCCGTACCAAGACCAGTAAGGCTGACCGCCTACATTACCCACCTGTGACAAGGCAACCGTTACGATTTGGTCGTCGCTGTATCCGATACCGTAAAGCACCTGAGACCATAGTTGATTGTTTTCGTCCTTTAGCAGCTCGGCAAGATACTCTTTCTGCTCCTGATTAAATCCGTACATAGCCGCCATTTCATCAACGGTCTTGTGCGATACCGTGATATACAGGAAAGTTTCTGTTACTGTGGTTTCGGTCTGTACGATGTTGCCGTGTCCGTCGTCGCTTTCTTCGATTTCGGTATGGGTTTTCGTTTCCGTTCGGGAAGAAATATCGTTCATTTCCCAAAAAATATCCGACAGTAGCTGCTTCTTGGTTTCATCAACCGTAGCAACCTCCATCGGATTGTCGGGGTCGGTATTCACTTTAACAGAATAGACCGCAAGAACATCTTTCCAAACAGCTCTGCTTCCGCTCATTTCAAGCACATCATAGCTTACAGAGTTCTTTTCCTGTTCCAATCGGTCATCATATTCCTGATTGATTTCCTGAACGACTGTCTGCATTGACATTCCCGTGCCGGAATCCTCTCCCGAAAAGAAGATACCGAACACAGAACCTGCAATCAAGGCTACAAGACATAGCACAATAATTACTACCACCGCAACCCAACCGCCGGCAGCGATAGCGGCAATAAGACCTTTTACCGCCGCTATGATTGCTTTTACTGCGGCAATGGTGGCTTTGGCTGCGGCTTTAATCGTAGCGGCTGTTGCTTTGGCTGTGGCTTTTGCCGCCTGTGCCGCTTTCTGCGAAGCCTTAACTGTCGCCTGAGCTGTTTTCTGTGCCGCTTTTGCCGCTTGCTGACTGGTTTTTATCGCAGTCTTTGCAGTCTGCTCAGCCGTCTTAACCGATTTCTGTGCGGTCTTTGTTGCTTCTTTTCCGGCAAACTTAATGGTTTTCTTTCCGGAGGAAGTGGCAGACTGCTTTATGGTCTTTTCCGCCTTATCGACAGTCTTAATCGCAGAGCTTGTGTTTTGCGAAGCCTGTTTTCTCAAAGACTGCTCGGCTCGCTGCTGCTTGAAACGCTGAATACCGTCCTTTGCGGTGCGGATATTCTCTTTTGTGGTTTCAAGTCCCTTTCGTCCCGCCTTGTCAAACGCATAGGCACCATCGTGAAACACCTCGTCAATACCGCTTTCCAGTTTATCGGAAGCGTATTCCTCGGCAGAACTGCTGTTGGCATTTACCGACCGCTCCGCCTTTTCTTTTGTTGCGATATACGCCTGCTTCATTCGTTGGGTTGCGACGGCAGCCTTATCTATTGTTCGTATCGTACCTTTTGCATTGTCTTTCGTTTTAATATCAGCCATACAATCCCTCCTTCCTATGCAGGCTGAACTACCTGTTGTATTATTCGTTTATTAGCTTCGCCACTACAACAAGTCTGCCGTTTGTCCGGGAATACTCACAGGTGGAAAGGGTCAGGAGCTTGTCGCCGTATTCGGCGGTTATGCCGGTTTCGTAAAGCGACAGTTTCTTGCACTTCTCAACATAGGCAGTGAAATCCTCGGCGGTGTCCGCATTGACGAACTGATAATATTTGAAGCTGTCGGGACTATCCGTATATACTACGGTTTTGAACACGGCAATTACTTCATAGGTCTGTCTATCGGTCAGCGTATCAAAGGATACTGTTTTGTGCTTTTCCCAAAAGCTCTTGTCCTTGAATTTCATAAGACCGGCGAACATAGAGCCGTCGTTCATATGATGACCGTAGATAATGATATTGTCGCTTGGCAGTTCCATATCGCAGTTTTCCTGAACATAAGGACAGCCGTAGTCGGTGTATGCCTTATCAAAGCCGTGCTTCAGATAGAAGTTCGGGTTGTCCTTTGACTGCATAACGGGATAATTGATTTTTGTGTCCTCAACCTTAATCCAGCCGACCATATCGTTATTTTGCAGATAAAGCTCCTGATACTCCGGGATAAAGGTCTTTTCTTCGGAGTAGTTCATCAGCTCTGTGGTTTCTTCAGGCTCGGTCTCCACAACCTCAATCAGATTGTCGTACATCTCAGCCTGCTTTGCAGAGTCGCAATAGTGCTTGATGAGAAAACCTGAACTGACGGCAAATACAATGCTGAAAGCACAGATTATGGCAATATAGATTTTGTTTTTCATAGGTGTTTCCTTTCTCATTTACAGAATAGGGCAAGGGTTATGCACCCTCGCCCGGTTTGGTTGTCATCAGCTTATACAGCTTCGTATTCTTCGGGAACTTATTTGCAAACGGCACAAGCGAACTGCCGACCTTAATCAATCCGTGTCCTGCGTCAACATTCGTGATATACGAAAGCTGGAGGTCAGAAATGTTAAGGAGCTTTGCAAGCTCAATTCTGTCGGTTGACGCCTGATTGAGCATAATCAAAAACTCGCTGTTTGCAAGCATAGTTCTCGCTGTATGGCTCTGCAAAAGGTCGTCCACATTCTGTGTAATGCCGGTGGCATAAGCGCCGTACTTTCTTACACGCTTCCAAAGCGTAAACAGGAAGTTTGCAGAATACTCGTGCTGGAACAGGAGGTAGATTTCATCAATGAAGATAAAGGTCTGCTTACCTTTAGCACGGTTCTGTGTAATACGGTTCAGAATAGAGTCGAGGACGACAAGCATACCGATAGGCATAAGCTGCTTGCCGAGGTCAAGAATGTCATAACAGATAAGTCGGTTATCCGTATCAACATTGGTTGGCTTTGCAAAGGTATTCAAAGAACCGTGAGTAAACAGCTCGATAGCAAGGGCGATTTCCTTTGCTTCCGGCTCGTCCTGTTTCAAAAGCTCCGCACGAAAATCCTGCAAGGTAGGAACAGTACCGGTATATCCTCTCTGCTGATAGTCTCGGTAAACACTTGCCGTACAACGGTCGATGATAGATTTCTGCTTTGCTCCGAGGTTTGTACCGCCGATAAGCTGTTCGCAAAGGGACATAATGAACTCGGATTTCAGGATAACCGGGTTTGCTCCGTCGCCGTATTCCTTGTTCATATCCATCGCATTGATATGGCTCGGAGAAGTAGCGGAAATATTGATTATTTCGCCGCCGAGAGCTTTTACAAGCTGCGAATACTCTCGCTCAGGGTCTATGATAATAACATCTGCATTGGAGGAAAGAATGATATTTTCAATTTCACCCTTTGCCGCAAAGGATTTTCCGCCGCCGGATACGCCGAGAATAAAAGAGTTGCCGTTGAGTAGCTGTCTGCGGTCGGCAATAATCATATTTTTACTGATGACATTCTGACCGTAGTAAATGCCGTTTTCGTGGTAAATGTCCTGAACCCTGAAGGGAATAAAGACCGCAAGGCTTTCTGTGGTAAGGGTTCTGAATGCGTCAATCTTGCGTGTTCCAAAGGGCATAGCCGTATTCAGTCCGTCCATCTGCTGATACTTGAGAACGGCAAACTGGCACAAATGCTTTCTTGCCGTAGTAAGCAGAGCTTCGGTGTCGTTATCAAGCTGTTCTTTGGAGTCCGCAGTATGAACCATAGTGAGTACAGCGAACATCATTCGCTGATCACGAGTGGTAAGGTCATCAAGGAACTCCTTCATTTCCTTTTTCTGCTGTTCCATATCATACGGAACGGTAGCGGAAAAGTTATTGTTCTGATTCTGCTTTCTCTGCCAGTTGGTTATATTCGTCTCAACCCCAAGCAGTCTGCTCTCTGCTTCTCGCACCGCTTCATCGGTAGGAACAGGTACGATGTCAATGGACATCATCAGGTTGCGGTTCAGGTCGGTAAGCTCGGCTACCATACTGTCCTTGATATAGGAAGCGTACTCACGAAGAAAAAGGACTCTCCCGTAACGGTTTCCCATTTTGAAGTAGTCCTTTTCAAATTCCATTGTATCGGGGCAAACATAATCCTTGAAATCGTGTCCCTTCTTTCTCGTTTCCTTAATATTGAAGTGGTAGGCGGTTTCCTCCCCGACACGGAAGAAATCGTGGACAATTCTCAGTCTCTCATCGGTTTCAAGCTCCACACATTTGCTTCCGAGTCTTGCAAAGTGGGCAATCAGGTCAGCACCGACACGGGCAAAATAGGTTCGTGCGTCCTCCACGCTCTTTTTATTGATGGAGATAGTAACATATTTATCCTGAACGATGGCATTTGCCCCGGTTGCCTTGTCGAGAAGCATTTTGTTATATTCCTCTCGGTAAACATCAAGCTCATCGCCGGTTTCGGGGATAAGAATGGTTTTCTCAAAGTCAAGACGGTTAAGCCGTCTGTTGTTGATAGTCAGCTTTGTAGTAGCTCCGCTGTCAAGAGAGTTGAGAAGCTCGGAGTATTCAAGGAACATTGCTTCCTTATCCTCACGGCTCGCTACGGCATAGTTAATATCCGTGAACTTGAAGCTTTTGGAATACTTGTCCTTGCCTACACGGAAAATGCCGTCATCATAAATAGCGGTAATGGGAATACAATCCTGTACGCCCTTTGGTACTACGAACTTTTCTTTGTCCTGCTTTAACAGGTTTGTAAGAGTTTTAATCATTGTTCTTATAAGCCTCCTTCTGTTTTTGTTCGATTGTCGGTTTCATCAATTCGTAATAGGTGTTGGTGGAATGAAAGACCAGCTTTTTCGGCATAAGGAACTCGGACTTTATCCACGCCCATATAAATTTCTCAGCCGTCATTCCGTTGTATTTCACAAAGCCGAGAGCCGCAAAAGGGGCAGCTCCCAAAATGCACACCCACGATACAGTTTCTGTTCCGAGGTACGGTTTTAGGAGGAAGTAAAGTCCTACCGCTACCGCACAGGCGAGGACAGAAAAAATGAACTGTCTGAGCGACAGTCCAAAAAACATTGACTCTGTGTAATTTCGTATCTCTCGGTTAATTTTGACTTCCATCAAAAGCTCCTTTCTCTGCGATATGCTTGTTTTGCGTGACGGATTTCATCAGAGCAGACGCAGGTGTCCGCAAGGCAAATCACATTGCCGTTTTTCTTTCCTCCGTAATACACACAATATTTGCAGTCGCAGTCGGCAGGCGTATAGCCCTGCCATCTATCGTTATTATTCTTGTTTTTCTTCATCAGAGAACCTCCCGTTATAAGCCCATCATTTCACGGATAATTCGGTCGCTCATCTTAACCGCACCGACAAGCACAAGCATATTGAATACCAGTTCGCCGATATATGCCCATACCTGAGTAACGGCTGCTGCGTCAGGGTTCACTACCGGCGGCGTAGAAGCAAATAGGGAGAAGATGATACAAGCAAGTACAATTACTGCTCCCTCAAGCAAAACGGCACAGTAGCTCTTTATAAAGCTCTTACCCACATTCTGCGACGGTTTTCCGGCAAATGTGGAAAGCGGTATCGGAGCGAGAGCAGTGTACATATACAGCTTGAAAAATCGTCCGTACACCGTCATTATCATAATGAACGACAAGACCGTGATAAACAGTCCGCCGATAAGAGTAACCGCCCACAATGGGATACTTTCAAAAAATCCGCAGCTTTCAATGGTTGTTACCATTTCAGCAGGTAAAGTTGTTTGATTGGGCGTACCGAATCCCGCAGATGTCATAATGGTTGAAATCGTACCTTGTACGATGTCGAACAGGGCAAGCATAAGCTCCAGCCCGTAGGTAATCACACCTTTGGCAATGGCAAAGCGGATAAACAGCTTTAATGCGTGTTCCGGTTTCTTTACATCGGTAAAACTTCCGCAGGTGCGAACCACACCGACAACAAAAAACAGAACAAGCAGGGCAAGACCGATAGCCTGAACTGCTCCGTTGATATTCACCATTACCGACCAAATACTGCCGCCTTTGAACTGTTGCGGCGAAGTGGTTAGCAACTGCCATATTTCCGAAAGCTTGCTGTTCCAAGTTTCAAGGGCATTTTCGAGGTTCTGAACTACCCAGTTATCACTCATCTGTTTGCACCTCCTTTAAGATTAGGGGCATACCTGAAATGCCAGGTATGCCCCGTTTGATAACTGTGTTCTCTTAACCGGTAATAAGGGTAAGGATTTCCTTTGCAAAGGTAATGATGATACCGCCTGCAAGAGTCAGGAAACCGTTGGCTCTCTGAGACGGGTCGTGAGACTTCAAAGAGAGACCGACCTGAACGATACCGAAGCCAAGCAGGATAAGACCGATGGCACGGATAAGACCGAAGATGAAATCGGACAGATTGTTGACTACGGTAATCGGGTCGCTGGCGGCAAAAGCGGTAACGCTCATACCGCAAACAAGAGTTGCTGCTGCGATTACGGCGCAGTAAGCACGGAAGCCTTTCTGAACCTTTCCGGTCATAGGCAGCTTCTGAGTAGTTTTCTTTTCGTTGTTCTTCTTAAAAATGTTCATTGTGTTTTCCTCCGTTAAAATAAGTTTTTATTCACTTCAAAATCCTCATCGGACAGAAGTTCGTAATTGGTTTCTCCGTAGCTTTCCTCCGGAAGTTCTTCCGGGTCAATAGAAAGAACGGAAATTGATGAGTGCTTGATGGTCACTTCGCCGTGTTTATATGCAGAAGCCTTTCCATCGGTTGTAAGTGCCACATTCGGGTGCTTCAAGATGTCGTACTTGAAGTCCATAACGGGGCGTTCTCCACGAATAAACAGAATTGCATATTGGTTATCAAGCATACGAACCTCATCAGGAGTAAGAAGCTCTCGACCGCTAATCTGATAATTTGTGGAGTAGTTGCCGCTTCGACCGGTACTTTTTCCGAAAGTGTTGGTATCAATGGTTTCCTTGCCGAGAAGCTCGGACACATATTTGTGGGTGCTTTGCTCGTTGCCGCCGAGATATAAAAACTCGTCGCAGTTACCTACAATGCTTTCCCATTGCTTTTCAAACAAGGCTTTAAGCTGTGCCAAGTTCTGCAAGATAATACTTACCGATACCCCACGGGAACGCATAACCGAAAGAATTTTGTCGAAGTCATCAGGGAGTGAAACATTCGCAAACTCGTCCATCAAAAAATGAACGGGAACGGGAAGCGAGCCGCCGTGAATATGGTCGGCAGCATAAAACAACTGCTGAAAAAGCTGTGTGTAAAGGATAGATACCAAGAAGTTAAAGCTGGAATCGTTATCCGGTATCAAAGCGAACAGAGCGACCTTTTTCTCTCCGAGTGACGGGAGGTCAAGCTCGTCTGTGGTGGTTAAAGAAGCAAGACTTTCAAGGTTGAACTTTTCCAGTCTTGCCGCAAGGGTTATCTGTATGGACTTTAAGGTTTTCGCCGCACCTGAATGATAGGAACGGTAATACTTCAAAGCAATGTGGTCGGGATTCGACATCTCCAATTCCGCAAACAGTTCATCAAGAGGAGAAGGTCTTGTGTCCTCCTCGTCCTCAATCGCACCGGCTCTGAGCATTTCCATTATCATTGCAAAGTTCTGTTCATCTTCGGGTGCTTCATAATGAAGATAAAATACAAGTGCAAGCAAAAGCATTGAAGCCGAGGTATCCCAAAAGGGGTCTTGTGATTGACTTCCTTTCGGAGTGGTACTCTTAAAAAGGTTCGTCACGAGCTTTTGCACATCGTTGTCATTCTGCAAATAGACAAACGGGTTATAGCAATGGCTTTTCTCCATTGAAATCAAATCGAGAACACGGACTTCATAGCCTTTGCTTTCAAGCAGCTTTCCGGTATCTCGGAGAATTTCGCCCTTTGGGTCAAGAATGACAAATGATGTGTTGCACTGCATAAGATTCGGCTTGCAGTAAAACCTTGTCTTACCGGCTCCCGAACCGCCGCACACAAGGGTGTTTAAGTTTCTTCGGTGTTTCTTTGCATTGAGTCCGATACAGACATTTTGCGTCATCAGCTTATTTGCAGAAGCCGGAGACTGTCTGTATTTTTTGTTTACGGCTCTTGCATTGCCCCATTTTGCAGAACCGTGTTCTTCACGCCTTCGGTAATTCTTCTGTGTTGAGAAGTAAATCCCAATACCCATTGCATAGCAGAGAAGCAAAACGAGGACAGTTTTTAGGCTGTCCTCGCATAGCTCAATATGAAATGGTTCGTTGAACGCTGTTAATAGGCTCGGCAGTATTTCCGGCAATCCTCCTTTTACAGAGGGTGCAATCAGAAGTGCCAGCCATACGACCGGGATAATACCGATGACGGAAAGAATAATAGCAGACTGCCTCTCGTTATCTCGATTCACAGGAGCGTTCCTTTTCGATAACTTTGAACTTTTTCTTTGGGGCAGTTCCGACCTTGATGATAAGGTCGTCCACCGCATCGGTAGATTTGCCCTCGTTCATCAAATCTGTTTTCTCGTCGTTGAGAGAACGGATAATAATGCCGTGTTCATAATCGTCCAATGCGATATGATACATTTCTTCCTTCGCCATAGTCTCACCTTATCTTTCGTAGTCTTTGCTTCGTTCCTGCTTTTTCTTGTAAAGCTCATCGGAAACACGGGAGTGAATATCCGCCATTGCGTTTCTCGTTTTGGAAAGCTCATAGCGAATGTCCTTCGGCTCTTTGCCGGCGAGCTTTTCAGGGATACGGTTGATAGCAAAATTCTGTGTATCGACGCCGTACTTTTTGCAAAGCATATAGCCGATACATACTGCCTGAAAGCCCATATCCGCTCTGCTGTAACTGTCGCTGTTGATAGAGAGCTGTGCGTGGCCAAGCTCCTGTGCTACGCACTGAGCGACCGCTACGCTGTCTCCCACATCACGCTTTACATACAAGGTCTGTTCCTCGTTGTTATAAAACGCCGCCATATTGGGATACGGAAGCTCATTTGTTGCTTCCACTTCAACCGGGGAAGAATCCAGCATAACGGTAATGAGTGCTTTCGGGTCACGGTTGACAGTCGGTGCAGGCGGTCTTTTGCCGTTGGTCTGCGAAACATCAAAGACCTTTTTCACATTGTAGGAAATGCCGGTCGTACCGTCTTTCTTTGCATACTCGACAGGTTCAAGAATGGAAATGCTTTTCGCACCTTTCTGAATTTTCACATTATCTTTGCTCCAGTCATCAAAGTTTTTAAGCTGGCTTGCTTCGGGAAGCTGCTTGAAAATCAGAAGTGCGTTGACCGCAGAGTATCTGTCAAGACGGCTCTGCGTATCAAGGAAGGCTTTGAACTTTTCCGGGTCGGAAACAATCGCCTTTGCGGTGTCGTCCGCCATCTGATATACGGCTTCTTTTTCAGCCTTCATCTTCTCGGCATATTCCTCTTTGGAAAGTCGTTTGCTCTGCTGTCCTGCCTTAGCAGGGGTAAAATTGTTTGTCATTGTGATTACCTCTCTTTCACATTTTTGCTTTTAGGTTTCGGCTGCTGGTGTACGGTCTGTGCCGGGGCGTTCTTGACTTCCGGCTTTGATACCTCCGGCTCTTTGCGTTCTGCTTCTTTCTGCTGCTTGGACTGTGCCTTATATCGGTCAAGCTTTGCTTTTACCGACGGCTTTCTCTGTCTGTCGCTTACAGTACCCTTATCAGTTTGCATATCTACCGGCTCGGAGTCGTGCCTTGACGGAGGGTTTTTGTCCGTTTTGGCGACTGTGGGGTTTGACTGGGAATACCCCTCTTTCTGAATAGGTTTTCTGACGGCTTCCTCAGTGATGATTTCGTTTTTGGTTTTCGTCGGCTTGTCTTTCTCCAAAGCTTCACGCTTTTCGACAGCCTTCTGAGACTCGGTGACAATCGCAGCCTTATCAACTTTACCGAGTTCAAATCTCTCAACGATTCTCTGAATTTTGGAAGCGTCCTCTGCACGGGCAATAATATCAATCGGGACATTATCGCCCTTTGTGTTTTTATCCCTGAGTACGCAGTAGAGAACGCCGTAGCGTTTTGCCTGCTCGGTAAACTTCTTCAAGTCCTTGTTGGGGATAGAAAACACCTTCAGCTCCTTGCCCGACTTAATCATATTAGTAAGTCGAGCCTTGCCTTTTGTTTTCTGTTCCTGTTTGAGAACAGAGACTAAAAGAACGGCAATATTCTTTGCTGCCGCTCCGCTTAATTTTGCGGCTACTTCAAAGCCTTCAAGCGATAGCCTGACGACCTGTTCTGCCGCATCACCTCCGTTTGTCATTACGGTTCTGCTCCTTTCGTTCTTGTTTTTCTTCGTAAACTCTTACCGTTTCAAGGTTGGCTTCAATAACCTTTGACCTTTCGGCTATGTCATCACAAAGACCGACCTCTTTGCGGAGAGTCCACAGCTTGCTCGTGATTGCCGTAATCTGCTCTTTGACATTTGATAGCTCATCGTCACTCAAATTTCTTCTTAACTGTTTTCGCAGGTGCGTTCTATCGTCAGTCAAGGATTTGATTTGCGACAACACGGACTCTTTATATGAGAAAAGCTGCTCGTCGGTAGAAATGTTCTCCCGTCCAAGCAGCCTTGTCTCCTGAGTGATTTTGTCGAGCTTCAGCAAATCTTCTTTCAAAAGATAGTGAAGCCTTGCGGTATTCTGTTTTTTGTACTTCGGCAGATAACCCAGCTTATAGCAGTAATGCAGATACAGCCCATACAGTCCGCCGACCTTTTTGACTTTGTGTTCTCTTGTGGGCATTCGGTACTGCCTGACTCTTACCGTTTCCTTTGCAAAAGGAACGATAAGAACCTTTTGATTTTCCGTCAGCCTACGCTTGATTGCGTCCTCGGTATAATTCTCTCCGAGTGATTTAAGTCGTATCGGCTTCTTGTATCCTTTCGGGACAATCGTCCAATACTTTCGACTGTCGCTGAGACAATGTTCATAGCCCATCTGAGTCAGGATATAATCAAAGGTCTTTAAGTTGGTGCTGTGTGCAATCGCTTCATCAATGGCGTCACGGGTCATTGAATATCGGCTCGGCATACCGGCTTGTTCCTGCTTGTAGTAATAAGAGGATTGCTTACTGCGGTTTGGGTTCGGATTGTAATACAGTCCGTACTTTTCACAAAGGCAGTCGGCAACCAAACGAAACTTGAACCACGCTTTTTCGTCGCCCCATAACCGCTTGCCGTCCACAAAGGAAACGGAGTTTATTACATAATGACAGTGCAGGTGTTTCGTGTTCAGATGAGTAGTAACCACCACCTGAAATCTTTTGCCCCACACTTCGTTTGCAAATTCCATTCCGATTTTCTGTGCAAGCTCCGGGGATATGTCCTGTTCCTTAAAGCTCAGGTATCCGTGATAGGCTTGAATGCCGTCGTCTTTGCCGTATGCTTTTTTTACAGATATAAACTGGTCTCTTGCGGTCGCAGGGTTGCAGTTGATACCCTCTACGAAAAACTCACGCTCGGTTTTTTCTTCGTCCTTTGCATAGCTGAGAACATCACGGAGAGCCTGATACTGTTCCTCGGTGTAAATGTCTGCCGCCGTCTTTTCGGGATTGGCGGCATAGTCGATTACCTGACCGAGCCTTGATGTGACCGACCACAATTTACTTACTGCCATTTCATATCGCTCTTATCGGGTCTTAAAAAAGTACGCTCCACATCAGCCTGAAACTTGTGCCAACGCTCGGCTTCCTTTTTGAGCTGCGGTGCGTCCACAAATCCGAGGGTGTTTGCTTTCGCCGCAAGCTGATTGATGTTGTTGCCGATAGCGGAAAGCTCACGCATAACATCGTAAAATCTTTCATCGGGCTTTTCTCTCGGCTCGTATCCTCTGAGAAGCAAACGGATAAGTCCGCCTTCGGAAAGACACGCCCGCTTTGCTTTTTTCTGCAAATCCTGAGCTTCTGCCTTGTTCATCAGAATGTGCTTTTCAATGTTTCTCTTGCTCATTTTTATCGCTGTCCTTTCTGTAAATATAGTGTCTGTCCCGGTTTATCTGAAACAGGCACATTGTTGTTACTCCGAAAAAGCCGCCGATGAGTAACCCGGCGGCGACCAATACTATCTCCCGCAAAGCTTATGCTCCTTTCTTGCTTGGGGTATTAGGGGCAACCCCTAACGAGTGTACCGTTTTGGACATTCCTGTCCATAAATGGTCTGCTCGCTAAGATTATGCAGACACTCAGGGTTGCCCCATAGATTGACTCTTATCTCTCCATATCCTTTGAGACAGGCTTATACGGCTTTGCTTCAATACCGTCCAAGGACTTATAAAATCTCTCCGGGTATTTGAACTTTTCCTCGTACTTACGAGCCAGTTCTTTCGGCATACTGAGGAACTTTTCCGACTCAATCGGTGCGTATGCAATGAAGAACTTGCCGGCAATAATGTCGAGCATTTCACGGTTGCTGTCGTCTTTCACATAACATTTTTCAATCTTCCAACCATCCTTGCCGCCGTGTTCATCAGCCATATACGCTTCCAGTCGCACACATTTATCCGAGCCGTCAAGGGAAGAAGCATAGATAGAATATCCTCCCATACCCTCAATGAAAGCCTTATTGTTACTGCTGACAACATAGGTTCTTTGTTCCTCTGTGTAAGGCTTGTCAAAGCTGTCATCCGTAAAAACAATATATCCGGTCGTGTGGTTTCTTTCTTTTTCTGCCTGCCGGAAATGAGCTTTCAACTGCGGATAACTCATCTCAACATTCTCAGGCTCGGAATAAACTGCCCTGTTCAACGGCAAGCCGTTCATCTTTCCTTCATCGTTGCAGATGATGGCAACTTCGTCCTCAAAGGGCATATATTCTTCAATATCTCCCTCCACAAGAGACTGCATTGCTTCAAGCGTATCCTCGATTTCAATGAGCTTCGGATACCTGCCCGGCTCAACAAGAATGACGGAAATCTTCTCAGGTGCTTCTACCTTTTCAAAGGTATCCTCGTTAATATTCAAGGCGAGGGAGCTTCCGTTTTCCCAACTCATATGAATCTGTCCGGCGTCGTCAACGAATTTAACCGTTCCTTTCAGACCGTAGGGCATTTGACTTTCGCCAGCCATTTCAGTGAGTACAATCTGCGTTCCCTCCGGGTACATTTCTCTGATTTCTTTTAGTTTCATCGTGCAAAACTCCTTTCGGTTTTATCTTTTATTCCCAAGCGTTTACAAAGAAAGTCGTTGACATCTTTCCCATATTGGGGAGGGTCGTCAACGACTTCATACTTATCTGAAAGAATCGTCTGCAACGCTTTGGTCGCTTTTCTTCCGGCAATATCATTGTCCAAATGAAGAACAATTCGCCTGATTGTTTTGTCCTTTTCAAGCAGCCTGCCGAGTGTAACAGGCACTTTCGAGTCCTCGATTTTCTGCTTTGGGGAATACACTCCCGCAAGAGAAACAAGGTTAAACTGTCGCCAGTCTTTGCCCTCCAGCTTCATCAAAGTTGCATAGGAAAGCAGGTCAATGGCACACTCAAAAAGATGAACCTCTCCGGTGTTCTCGGCAGTCAGGCGGAAAGAATATTGCTTTTTGCTTCCGGTGCAGTCGCCCATAATTCTTGATTGATTTGTTGCTCTGTATGCGGCGTATTTAGGTTCTTTGTTCTCGTCATAGCCGATAAAAACAGCATTATGATATGGGAGCGACTCGATGATTAGCTTCTGTTCCAAGCAGTAGTTGATAATTTCATAATCAATCCCACGCCCGAAAAGATAATCAAATACCACATCGGTAGTGGGGCTTTTTTCAGGCAGAAGCAAAGGCTGGTTCTCATAACTTTTGATGTTTTCACAAGTCGGAAAGCTGACTGAACCGTTTCCCATAATGGTCTGAACCGCCTCCACAAAATCCATTCCACGGACTTTGATAAGGTAATCGAGGGCAGATTTGCCCCCGATACCTCTCGACCACCACATCCATTTGCCGTTGGAAATCTTCAAGCTGTCGTGGGTTCTTGTGGTGTAGGTGTTACTTGAAAATTTAACAAGCTCGCCCGGTTCATACTCTCTAAGATAGGTTAATAAATCCATTCGTTTGGCTTCGGTTATGACTTCCGGTGCAATATACGGCATAATTATCACCGCCGTTCTACATCAGCAAATCGGCAACCGCTTTCTGTATCGGTTCGTTGATACTGAGCTTTGCAATGATAATGAGTATCTTATCAACAGGGCAGCCGATGTCATTCCAAACAGTCCAAGCACCTCCCGCAAGGTCGTCGTTTTCATACAAAGCAATGATTTCTTCCGGCGAAAACACCGTTTCAATGCTCTGTCGAACCAACTCTCCGTAGAAAGAAAGCTTTGCATTTCTAAGGGCAAATTCTGCTTCCTTTGCGGGCGGTTTGCTTCTTTTCAATTCGAGATATGCTTTATCAAGTCTCCTGACCACAACCATCATCATTGCGTCAAAAGGGTTAATGATTGCTTTTCTGCAAGGGCAGTTTTCTCTTTCCTTATCGGGTGTCATTTTATCGTTCATAGGTTTTCTCCTTTCGTGTGTTCGGCACTTCGCCCTCATCGGGTTCGCCGCCGACAATTTCGTTTTCTCGCTTATCCATATTGAGCAAGATATTCAGCTCGTCCAAGCGGGCAAGCTTTGTCTTTAGTTCTTCCTCTTGGATAAACGGTTTTTGGACTTCTTTCTTTGCGGTTTCCAACTGATTTGTGGTGTTCTCAAGGTCATTTTCCGCAAGCGACAAGCTCTCGGCAAATCTCTCAATGCCGTTATCAAGACGGATAATATTGCCGTGTGCGTCATCACCGAGAGGAACATTTCTGCTTGTCGCACCTTTCAGTCGAACCTCATAATTTCGCTCTGCGGTATTAAAAAGCAGTTCCGTTTCAAACCCTCGGTACTTGCCGAGAGGAATAGGGTCGGGGCTGTTCATCTGCTTGCAGGCTTCAATGATTGCTTTACCGGCGTCGGCTTTTTCGGAATAAAAAACACCCTTAACCTCCATACCGACAAATCGGTCGTCCGTTGGTTTCGGGTGCTGTTTCGCAGTTTCTACATCTTGCTTCAATCCTTCAATACGGTTTTCCAAAGCTGTAATTCGCTGCGGATAATATTTGATTATCTTATCTTCCAAAGCGTATTTTTCAGATAGAAAGTTGGATTTTAAGAGCTTCAGCTTTTGAACTTGAATGTCCAAATCCATCTTCTCCTTAATATACGGGTTGCCGGTGGCAAGCATTTTAATCTCTGCATAGGAAAGGGCGGTTTCATCAATATCCTCGGCAGAACGCACCGGGGATTTGCTCGTCATAATCTGACTGGCGAACTTTTGCTTTCCCTCTACAAGCTGATAGAGATATGCGTCAAAGGTCTGCTCCGTTACATAGCGGTAAATATCTACATCAGGATTTGAGTTACCCTGACGGATAATTCGACCGGAACGCTGCTCCAAGTCTGACGGTCTCCACGGGCAATCCACATCGTGAAGTGCGATAAGTCTGTCCTGAACATTCGTGCCGGCTCCCATCTTTTGCGTAGAGCCGAGAAGCACTCTGACCTCGCCTTTACGGGTCTTTTGGAACAGTTCTTTTTTCTTCACATCGGTATCTGCTTCGTGGATAAAGCGGACTTCGCTTTCGGGGACACCACGCTCTATGAGCTTCTTTCTGATGTCGTTATATACCGAGAATGTTCCGTCATTCTTTGGAGTTGAGAGGTCGCAGAACACAAGCTGTGCCGATTTTTTATCGGCTGTTTCCTCCCAAATACGGTAGATGTTATCGACGCAGGCGTTGATTTTACTGCCCTCAAAATCAGGCAGCATATCGTTAAGCATACGCTGGTCAAGTGCTAACTTCCTGCCGTCGTTTGTAATTTTAAGCATATTATCTACACTCGAATCTACACCGCCGCCACGGACTTTCTCGGCTCGTTCCGCAAGGGAAGCAACCATCTCTTTCTGCATTTCCGAAGGCTTGACCGCAACATTGTGGAAGTGTGCTTCCGGCACAGGCAGTTCCAGCATATCCGCCGTCTTGATGTCGGCGACCTCCTTAAACATCGCCATAAGCTCCGGTAGGTTGTAGAATTTCGCAAAGCGGGTTTTCGCTCTGTAACCCGTTCCCTCCGGGGTAAGCTCAACGGCTGTTACAGTCTCTCCAAAGGTACTTGCCCACGAGTCGAAGTGCTGCAAGTTGTTTTTGACAAGCGTGTTGTACTGCAAGTATCGCTGAATGGTATATAGCTCCACCATACTGTTTGAGATAGGAGTACCGGTTGCAAATACCGTTCCTCGACCGCCTGTAAGCTCGTCAAGGTATCGGCACTTCATAAACAGGTCGGAGGATTTCTGTGCTTCCGTTTGAGCGATACCGCCCACATTACGCATTTTGGTGTAAAGATAGAGGTTCTTGTAATAATGACTCTCGTCAATAAAAAGCCTGTCCACACCGAGTTCTTCAAAGGTAACAACATCGTCCTTTCGGCTTTGGTCGTTGAGCTTTTCCAGCTTTTGTTTCACGGACTTTTTAGACTTTTCAAGCTGTTTAATGGAGAAGTTTTCTCCACGGTTTCGCTTCAAATCCATAATACCGTCTGTCAGTTCTTCAAGCTGCTGCTCAAGAATTGCCCTCTGTCTTTCAATGGACATCGGGATTTTCTCAAACTGAGAATGACCGATGATTACGGCGTCATAATCTCCCGTGGCAATTCGACCGCAGAACTTTTTGCGGTTCTTTGTCTCAAAATCTCGCTTTGTCGCTACGAGAATATTCGCCGCCGGATAGAGTTGTAAGAACTCCGCCGCCCATTGCTCGGTTAAGTGATTTGGCACTACGAACAGCGACTTATTGCAAAGTCCCAGTCGTTTGGACTCCATAGCGGCGGCTACCATTTCAAAGGTCTTGCCCGCACCGACTGCGTGTGCTAACAGCGTATTACCGCCGTACAGAATGTGTGCAACCGCATTTTTCTGATGTTCACGGAGTTCGATTTCCGGGTTCATACCGTTGAAAACAATGTGGCTTCCGTCGTACTCACGGGGTCTTATACTGTTGAACTTTTCGTTATACATCTTCGTGAGTTTTTCTCGGCGGGCAGGGTCAGCCCATATCCAGTCCTGAAAGCCCTGCTTTATGAGTTCCTGCTTTGCCTGTGCGATTGCCGTCTCTTTTTTATTGAGAACGGCTTTCTTTCTGCCTTCCTCATCTTCGATATAGTCAAAGATTCGGACATCTTTCAGGTTCAGTGTTTCCTCAATTATCTTATATGCGTTGATGCGGGAAGTACCGTATGTGCTGTACGCTTTTACATTGGAACGGTCGTAGCTCTTTCCCTCAATGTTCCATTCGCCGGTAAACTGAGAGTAGTGAACCTTGATATTCCATTGTGCATAGCGTGGGGTGTCGAGAAACTCAAACATAAACTGTTGGAATATTTCGGGCGGTATCCAAGTCGCACCGAGCCTTACGGAAATCTCGCTTGCCGTCAAATCCTTTGGCTGCACCTTTTCAAGTGCCTGCACATTGACGGTGTAATCTTCGGGATACAGTGCCGCAGACCTTTTGGCTGTCGCCAGCTTCTCACGAACATTGCCCGACAGATATTCGTCTGCCATCAGATACTTCGGCTCATAGGAATTACCGTACTCATAAAGGGGATTTAAGAAGATTACACCCTTTAAGTCAGCGAATAATTCCTCCTCACTTTTGCCGGACAACTCCATCATATATTCCATATCAATGGCTGCTTTTTCGCCCATAGAGACAGCGAGAGCCTCGTCTGCGGTGTCAACCTCCGTTACCGGCTTGTGCGGTTTAATCGTCCTTTTGAAGAACATATCCGCCTTGCGTTCCAGTTCGCCATCTTCATTGATAACCTCAAGAGCGGAGAGCAGAGCATAGGAGCTGTCGTCGGAAAAGGCAGAAGTATTGGCACGGCTGTTAATCAGTCCGTACTTCTTTGTAAAGCTGTCATACAGTGTGTTCAGCTTATCCTGTGCCTGTTTGATTTCGCTGTCCGGGTAATCCTCGGTTTGCAGTTCAATCAAGTTACGGACGCAATCTCTTATCCCAATCATACCCTTAATGCGGTTCTCAGCGGTTGCAGATACCTCCACCGGGGACATACGGGAGTTCTCACGGAAATAGATTTTATCGTCTAAAACAGTGTAAGAGAAGTTCCTTACCATAGGGTCTGCCGGGATAGAATTATCTTCTTCCTCCAGTTCGTCGGCAACCTCGTATTCGGAGATTTCTCCGTGAATGTTTGAGACTGCTTCGTTCAAAAGCTCCGAAAGGTCGGCATTTTCAAACGGTTCACAGGTTGCTTCCGGTCCGAAGCGACCGCTTACCATTTTCATTTCGCCGAGTATCATTTCCGGGTGCTGAACAAAATATGAGTTCATCCTTATACCGTTTTCGTCGGTGTCAAGATGAACCCAATCCGCCTCAATATCTATGAGTCTGTCTCGCTTTTGCAGAAACAGAATATCGGATACGACCTCTGTCCCGGCATTACCTTTGAAGGTGTCGTTCGGAAGTCTGATTGCTCCGAGAAGCTCCGCCCTCTGTGCGATATATTTACGCACATTGGAGTTTTCCTTGTCCATAGTTCCTTTGCTTGTCACAAGAGCCATCACACCGCCGGGGCGTAACTTATCAAGCGATTTTGCAAAGAAATAATCGTGGATTAAGAAATTGTACTTGTCGTATCGTTTATCGGAGACTTTGAAATCTCCGAAAGGCACATTGCCGATAATGCCGTCAAAGAAGCTGTCGGGGACATTTACTTCCTCAAAGCCCTGTGCCGCAATGGAAGATTTCTGATAAAGCTGCTGAGCGATACCGGCTGAAATGGTATCAAGCTCAACACCGTAAACCTTTGCGTTTTCCATTGACTTGGGCAGCATACCGATGAAATTACCGATACCGCAGGACGGCTCAAGCAGGTTGCCCTCCTGAAATCCCATCTGTTCCAACACCTTGTAAATGGCGGTAGATACTTCGGGCGGAGTGTAAAATGCAGTCAGTGTGCTTTCTCTTGCCGACGCATATTCCTCCGGCGTCAGGATGTTTTTCAGCATTGCATACTCTGTATGCCAAGCTCCTGCTCGTTCGTCGAAGGCTTCGGGAATACCGCCCCAACCGACATATCTCGACAAGATTTTCTGCTCGTCAGGTGTTGCAAAACGGTTTTCGTTTTGACAATCTCTCAGGACTTTTATTGCTGCATAGTTTCGGTGGAAGCGTTCTTTCTTGTTCACTTCTTCAACCTGATTATTGGCAAGGTCAAAGTTGTGTCGTTCGGACATAGGAATATCCGGGTGGAGGTCAAAGCTCTTTACTTTTGACTTTTTCTTTTGCTCCCAAGCGGGGACAATCGGTTCAGGCTCTTTGTCGTAACCGTTGCCGATACGAACACCCTCGTTATACATTTCCTCATCGCTGTCAAAACCGTTTTGAGTAGCAACGATTTCTCTGTAATCCTCAATCGGTACATTCCCGATATTTGTTGCCACCATATCAGCTCTTTCAGTGTTTTCAATAAGAGCTTCCATTGTGGCAGAGGTACAGTCGGTCAAATCCGGTGTCCTGTGAAATTCTCGGTCTGCGTCCACAAACCATTCCGTACCTACATCGGCAAGCTCCTGATTTGCAATGCTACCGAGATAATCAAAGAAATCCTCTGCCGAGTCATACTCCCGTGCGACTTGCTGTATCTCGTCAAAAGAAAGAGTATTTGTAACATACTGACCTCCGGCATTGCTGTCGGGGTTATAGTACATCCAAGTTACACTTTCATTGTCCCGGTCAATAAAGAAGGCGTCGTCATAACCGGTTTTCGGACTGAAATCCGGTACGGTTTCAGTATCGTTTTGAGCTTTATTTTCGCCTGTAACGGTTTTTTCTTCCGCCGGTAATACACTGACCTTCAAGTGGTCGTTCATCGGATTTTCACGCACTTTGCGGTCAAATTCTTCCCTTGAAAGTTCCTTGTTGAATAAGGGCATATCGAAGTCATAGAGCATTACACGGTTTTCATCAAAGGACAAAATCTCATACTGAGAAGCCCCAATATACACGCTGTCGCCGAGATGATATTCATACTGCGCTTCCGGCTCGTCCTCTTTGTTTTCAGGTTCAGGCGGTGCGGTAGAAAGTATCTCACGGTTTTTTCTCTGCTCTGCAAGCTCGGCTCGCCGTTCTTCCTGCTTTTCAAGCCATTCAGGGTACTTTTCTTTTTCCTTTGGGTTTAGGTATCTGTCCATACGGATAAGGTCTCCGATACGCTTTTCCACCTGAGACCAAGAAAGAGTAATGTGCGGCTTGTCGCTTCCGATACCTTTTGAAATTGTGATACCTTTTCCGTCGTGCTGTTCGTCAATGCCTGCACCGATGATGACCGGATAAGAGCCGCCCCAACCGTATTCGTTTTTCAAGAAGTCGGCGTTCTCTTTTGCGGAAATGCTCTTTTCAAACTGCTCATAGATACGCATTTTACCCTCGGAAACTCCGCTTCCACGGGTCAATACAGCGTCTATGATTTCCTGAGAAAAAGTAAAGGCAGAGGTTTTTTGTTCCTCTGCCTGATTTCCCATAATGAGAGTCAACTGACCGTCCATAGACGGAATCGGTTTCATTGTATCGGTCAATTCTCCCAAAAGTCTCATTGCTTCAAAATGCTGTGCGATAACGCCCCAGTCGTAGAAACTCTGAGCGGTTCTGTTTTCGTATTCACCCTCCCACAAGTGGAGGACATTCTGAAATGTTTTGTATCCCACAAGCCTGCCGTCGTTTAAGGTAAGCCGGGTGTAGTCGTTATTGAAGATACCCTTGATATATTCGGTACGGGTCGCATTGTCCGTATTTCTCTCATAGAAGTCTTTGATTTCTTCCTTTGAAGCGGACAAATGCGGGGTAGTACCGAGTATCTCTCGGATAGTATCATCGCCACCGAAAAACGGCAGGCTCTTGTCCTCGTGGTTTCTGTCGTAATACTCTAAGCGAATATTACCTGATTCTTCACGATTTCCTGTGCCGAGTTCCTGATGTTGTTCATCAGGCGAACCCACTTCATCATATCTTCCGCTTTCATCTGCTCCGTCAGCCCGGCTTTCTGTGCCATCTGCTTCACGAGAGTTTCCTCCAGTTCGCTGGCTCTCTGCTGAACCTCCGCCAAGTGACTGTTCAGAATCCCTTTCGTCAGAAGATTGTAGTACAGGATTTTGTGATGTTCCTTCAGATAAGTTCTCCTCATCTGCGACCATCTGCCGAGAGTCACTTCCGTCTGCTCCGGCAGTTTCAGGTTCGGAAGATTGTAATCTCCCACCATCGTGTATGTGATTTCGCTCATCGCTTTGACTCCTTTCGTCTTTGATGTCTTTATTGTATTCGGATTGCTCCTGTTCATCAATTATGCGATTTTCCTTGCTGAGCGTGCTGATTGTTCTGCTGACAGGGAGCAACGCCATTTCTGCAATGTCGCTTGTAGCAATACCCACCGCATTGAGAACTTCCTGTGAATTAAAACTTGAAATACCGGCAAAGTCATCGGGAGAATAGACCTTGTCTGCGTTCAGTCCCAATCGTGCCATAACCATATATGATACGCTGTTTCTGACAAGCTCCAAATACAAGGCATTTGCTTCGTCGGCAGACAAATACTCAATATCGCTTCCTGCACCCAAACTCATAAAGTCGGAGATATAGTCTGCGATGTTATCCTCAACGGCATTGGCAATGCTCTCTTTGACGACATTTTCAATACTCGTTGTATCGTTTACCGCACCGAAAGTATTTTCAAGTGTTTCAATAACTTCTGCTTCATATTCGGGTCTCATCTCCCAAATCGGAACAGGGCGGGAATGTCGACTTTCGTGGGTGTCCGATATATCAAAGTAATGAATCAGCCTTTGACGGCTTCTGTCTGTGTCCTCAAATACGGCAATACCCTTTGCTCCTCGGTTTACCCAGCGACCGAAAGTACCGTTCCATCGTTCGATTTCAAGCACGGCTGTTGCGTCGGGTCTTTGGGCATAAATGAGAAGCTGTTCATCAAATCGGAGCCTGAAATTTCTGCCTGCTGTTTTCAGAAACGATTGCCAGTTTACCGGATTGTCTGTAACTGCAAAACAGGTTCTTTCATACAGCTCTGAAATCAGGTCAAATTTTCTTGCCACCTCGTCTGCACCTCCTTATCGTGTTTTTTCTTTGTCCTTTGCGGATTTCGTGTTTTCTTTTGCGGCTGGTTCTACGGTATGACCGTTTCTCTCGCAAAGCTCGGCAAATTCGCAGATATGGTAGAGATTTGTGCCGACCTCCAAATGGTAGTCGTCGATATATCTGCAAGTTCTCTCCATTGTTTTGCCGTCGCCGAGCTTGATTGAGATTTTTTCTCCGTCCGCAATGCGAAACTGCTCCTGATAGTGCGGGTTGATAAATCGGATACCTCGCTCAGCGTTTTTCAAGTGGGCATTTAGCCACTCTTTCTGATAGCAATAGCAGTACAGATTGTACTCGCCCCTGTTGGGGTTAAATCTCATAAGATAGCTGTACTTTCCCGTATCAAGACGGATGCCGTAGTGGTTGCAGTCATCATTAAAGGAGCTGTCGGGAGTGGAATAACAGTAAGAGGACATAGCCTTTCTGCCGGACAAAACATCGCCGTCACGCAATCCGTTTATGACTTCATCAAATTCAGCCTTAAATTCATCGGTTTTCAAGTCTTTTCTGAAATCGTTCCAAGTCGTCCAAAACTCGTTCCCGTTAGAACCGAAGTCGGCTCTCAAATATCCGATAAGACCGGTCTGCATAGAGAGCTGCTGACTTTGGCTGAAGGTGTATTTACGCTCTGCTTCGGTCAATACTCTGTAATCCATTTTCATCACCTCGCTTGTTCGTTTGTTTGTCTTTGCTTTGGAATAGGAAAACCATAAACTCCGGCAATGTCATCGCCGAGCCTTTTGGTAACTCGTGTGATGTCGGCTCTTGTGGCTTTTCCGTTATAGATTTTATCTTGCAGATTTTCAATCTGCGTATCGGTAACACCGTCTTTGAATACACGGTAAAGATAATGGTTTGTACCGTCGTGATGAACGGCGTCGGCACGAAGGTCGCCGTACTTATCCACATACCATTCGTTGTAATCGGTATCGGAATAAAGGCAGTCCTTAATGTTGCCGGAATCAATCATCTTGTAGCCCGACACTCTGCCGTTCCATCTGCCGAGGTCGCCGATAACAATAATCGGCTGTGAAAGCTGAATATTGAGATTTACTCGTTCATCATAAAGATTTTCGGCATTGGATTTTACCATAATGTCGTAAAGCTCATCATCGGAATATCCGGGATACAGTTCCTCCAAAGACTCTCGCCAATCATCAAGGTCAAGGCTAATGTCGCTCCAAATGATATGGCGGTCATTCTGTTCCTGCCTGCTCATCAGTGCCACCTCCCAAATAAGAGAACAGCTTATTGGCTTTGGTCTGCTTCTGAAACTCGATAATCAGACTCATATCCGGAATAGTGATACCCGGAATTTTCAAAATGCTCTCCATGTCGAGCTGCTGCAATTTCTTTTCGGTATTGCAGCCTGCGTCAAACAGTTTCGTCAGAAGCTTTGTCTTTTGCTGAAAAGTGAAATTTTCCTTCATTGCTTTGTCCTCCTTATCGTTCTTTGTCTTTATTTCGCTTCTTGTTTGAAAGCTCTTGTGCCTTTTCCTTTGCCCATTCAGGCAGACGCTCAGGCTTTATTTCGCCCATAACATCCATTCTTTCATATCGGGTTGATTTGCCGGTGTGAAGATTGGTACAAAACACGGCACTTCCACGGCTGTTTGCCGACGCACCGAAACCACCTGTAACATAGTAGAGCTGTCTGTCGGCTCTCTGAAATTCAGGCTTTAATACCTTGGGGTCAATGGCTATGATTTTGCCGTTGATGTCTTTGGAATAGTGGTCGGGGATACAGTCGGCTTCTGTTATGAGTGTGATTGGAATATCCAGTTTTTCGACCTGTTCCTTGAAAAGCTCCGCTTCATTTGCCACACGGCTTCCGAAAAGGTGTACGATTTCGATATAGTCATCGCTTACCATACATTCCGAACACAGTTCAAACAGGTCGTTTCGCTCTGCAAAGCCGCACATAAATTTATCGCCGTTTGTACTTTGCTCATTGGAAGCCAAGATAACTTCCTTTTCGCCCACATTGACCGAGCAAAGAACAGTGTATTCACCGATTTTTCTTTTTCCCTCGTTCATATCCACACCTCAGCTTACTTCAATCACAATTCTGATGTTTCCGCAGTCGCAGCCACTGCACTGCCTTGACAGTTCGGGAAATAGGGATTGCACTCTCTGTCTTGCTCTGCGGATAGTCTCAAAGCACGGCAAGCCGTAGCCTTTATAGTTGTTGACTATATCCTCAAGCGGTAAATCTCCGACTCTCATATAGCTGTATCGGTTGTAATAGCAAAGGATAAGCTGCATATCGTCATACCTCGTTTCGGGGCATTCTCTGAGTATTGCAAGCACCTTGCTGTCAACCGTCTTTTGCTTATTCATAATGCACCTCCGTAAAAGAACGGTGGGCGAAGTTTTCACTCCGCCCACACAAGCGTTCCTTATTTCTTTCTGTTCTTAATCTGCAAGAAGATAAAGCCGCCGATAATAAAGGCGACTAATACAACTGCTACGATTGTTTTAGCGTCCATTACTCATTGTCCTCCTTCTTCTTTTTTCTGTACGCAACAACGGCTGTGCCGACAATACCGAGGGCAGAAAGTCCCGCAAGTGCCGTCCACAAGCCCACATTGCTGTTATCTCCGGTCTTTGGTGTATCTCTCAGCTCATTGTGCATTTCCACAACGGTAGTAGAACCGACCTTTACGGTTGCAATCTTATCCGCAGGAAGCACATAGGAAGCAGAAACACTATCCTGAACCTCGGAAATGGTGTAATCTCCGATACGAAGTCCCTCGATAATGATTTCGCCGTTCTTATCGGTCGTGAAGCTTCGGTCGTAACCGTTTACTCCTGTAACTCTGAAAGTGAAGCCTTCAACCTTACCGTCAGAGGAAGTTTTAACGATTTTCAGGTTTCCTTTCATAGCTGTGTTAATAAAGCCGACGCCGGCTTTGTTTTCTACCTCGTAGGTGGTTTCATCTTTTTCAATGAAAACAGAGTACACACCCTTATCAAGCTCAAAGCCATCCGGTGCTTTGGTTTCTCTTACAAGGTATTTTCCGTAAAGAAGTTCCTTCATCTCGTAAATACCGGTAGAGGTTTCGGAGAGAGTTCCGATAAGCTCGTCGGCGTCATCCAGTTTACCGTCGCCGTTTACATCTTTGTAAACCTCAAAGGTCGCTCCTGTCAGCTTGTTGTCCGGGTAATCTTCATCGACCTTAGTCAACTTGATATTGCCGTGAACATACTCATTGACGATTTCGACCTCAATGACCTGAGCGACCTCGGAGATTTTAACTTCATAAGAAGTTTCATCAAGCACGAAGCCCTCCGGCTGCTCGATTTCTCTTACAAGCCAGTTGCCATACGGTACTTTCTCAAAAGAAAAGCTACCGTCTTTTTGGGAGGTAGCAGTCATCAAAGCATTTTCTTTTGTAAATTCGGTTTCATCAGCCTTAAACAGACCGATTACAGCACCTCCCAGTGCTTCGCCGTTTTCGGTAATCTTCTTACCGGAAACAGAACCGTAAATGAGCTTGTTTTCAATCGGCTTGCCGTCATTGACCGCAATCTCAACATTTGCGGTATCCTGACCGGCATAGCTGAAAGTGAACGGATACTTGGCGTCGGTAAGGATATAATGCTCATCGGTGGCAAGTTCCTTTACATAGTAGCTTCCGAAAGGAAGGTCGGTTTTGATAACAGCCTTGCCGTTCTCGGAAAGTGAGATAATCTCAATCAGTCCGTCTGCCGGAATAGAAGTACCGCTTGCAGAAACAAGTTCTTCTGCGGCGAAAAGTCCGAAGCTGATATTCTTCATTTCATCGCCGTTGCCGATATTGAAGATGTCGTTCTTTTCAATAGTCTTTTCAAGACTTACCGCTACTTTCTGCCTGTCGTTTACAAAGCTTGTGGCGGTTTCGGTTACAGACACTTCCTGACCGGCATAAGTCAGCTCAACATCGTGAGCTTCTTTGTTGATGACCATACCCTCCGGTGCAGTAATTTCAACCACCGTATATTTTCCGAGATAAAGCTCCTTACTCTTGGCAAGTCCGTTTTCATCTGTGGTAACAGTATCTACTACCTCGCCCTTTGCATAACGGAGTGTACCGTCGGGAGTGATAATATCTTCTGCTGCGCTAATCTCATAAACTGCACCTGCAAGACCTTTCACTTCATAGACAGGCTGATAAATCACATCGGCGTTTTCCACGCCGGAGATATTTACCCCTGAAAACACCTCGCCGGTCTTTTCAATGCTGACTGTACCTTTCTGTGCCATATTAGGCTTATCGACCTTAATCACGGTAATACCACCCTCATCGGAAGAATGTTCCTCTGCCACATCAAAGTACACCGGTGTGCTGTCAAGCACATATCCGTAAGGAGCCTGAACTTCTACAAGAGAATATCCCTTGCCGTATTCCAGTTTTTCCGGTGTCACAAGCTGTCCGTTTGCGTCGGTGTAGAAAGTATCAATCGTTGTCGGAGTAGGATAAGTGAAGGTCATTGTTACCTGATTGCCGTCAGGGTCAAAGATTTTGAAGCCTGCACCGGCATAAGGAATGTTTTTACCGCTTTCTGCGTCCACCTTGACAACCTTGATATAGCTTTCAAAGTTTGCGTTGTTGATAAGATAGCGGTAGGTCTGTCCGTCCTGAGCAATGAACACATCAAAGTTCTTCATCAGCTCACGACCTTCCCAACCGGAGGTCTGATGAACGGTATATACGCCGTAAGGCATATCCTTTGTCTGCCCGAAACCGTTTTCATCACAGACAATGACATCTCTTTCATCTTCTTCTGCTGCGTCAAAACTGCCGGAAGATTTGAGATAGATTTCAAAGGTTGCTCCGTTTTCCGGTGTTTCAATCTGAGTTTCGCCGTCATCGGTGTGCTTGATAATGGCGATATTGCCTTTCATAACCTGTTCGGTAACATCATTTGCTGTCTGATTGTGTTCCACCGTATAAAGCTGCGGTTCAGCACCGACCTTGTGAACAGTCGTATCAAGCAGATAACCCTCGGACGGCGTGATTTCACGGATTGTCCAGTCATTATCACAGACATATTCCTTTGTGGTAAACTGCCCGTTCTTATCCGTCACATACTTGTCCACAAGGGTTTCGCCTTTATAGATACCGTAAACTGCTCCGGCAAGGGTAGCGTCGCCCTGCGGTGTGCCTTCCTCTCGGTCGCTCTTTGTTACGGTTACGCTGAACTTTTTGAGAATGTTCGTGAAGTTTCTTGTGGTTACTTCTTTCCAGTTAATCGGTGCGGTCTGATTTGCAGGCACAACATAACGGATTGCGGTATCCACTTCCTCAATGGTGTATGGGGTAGTGCCGCTGATAAGCACATCATCAAAAGAAGCAACACCGTTCTTATCTGTCACGGCATACTCATCGACAGCAATACCGGAAAGAGATGTGCCGTAAAGATGGAAGGTAACGCCCTCAACCAAGTTATCCTCAGAAGATTTGATGACCTGAAGATTACCTCTTTTGAGAACATTATTGAAATTGACCTTTGACACCTGACCGGCAACAACAGTTACTCTGTGAACCTCCTGCGGAACATATTTGTCGATAGACTGTTCTGTTACCGTGTAAACACCGGGCATAAGGTTATCCAGTTGGAATTTACCGCCGTTTGCGGTTGTTACAGTCTGATTGACACCGTTACCGCTTATGGTAAACTGAATGCCGTCAACCTTTCCGTCCTCACTTGTCTTTACAATCTGACAAGAGCCGTAGCTTACCTTCATTTTGACAAAGCCGCTGACAGGGTCACTGACCTCCTGAGCATAAGTGACCACATCCTGAATGCCGTTTCCGTTCTGATGGATACCGTCAGACCATACGACAACACCTCTGCGGACACCGTTCTTTTTTGCGGCTGTGATGGTAAATTCCTTGCTCGGAGCTTTCTCCATCGAAACAGTCAATTTGTTTCCGCTGACAGAGAAAGAAACCCCGTCAATGTTTGCCGAGAAGTTGTAATTGCCAAGCACACCGTTTGTATCGGTGAGAGTAGCAACATACTTGCTTCCGTTCCATTCAAGCTCGTTTACCTTTGCAGAACCGCTTGACCTTGTGCAGAAGCTCGGCACTTTGGTGTGATTCTGAACACTTGTTACCATACTGTTGTAGTACGACAAGATTTTACTGCGGAGTGGGTGTGCAGTGCTTACACATTCAAGCACGGCATTGTATCCGCTGGTAGAAACGTGATTAAAGCCTGCGTCTCTTTCTCCGACAATCGTTTCCCAAATCAAAATCTGAGTGGCATAAGCGTGTGCGATGCAGTTTGCGTCGCTTTCATTCTGCGACTTCCAGCTTGTCGAAATACCTCCACGGTAGCCGTACTGCAAGATACGACCGATAAGCAGGCGAATGTCATCGCCGGAAATCGTTCCGTTCGGGCTGATGTTATTAAAGAAGTTCTCGTCCTTTTCGGTGAGAGTATCTCCAGTCCGCTGACCTGTACCCGGTTCAATACAGTAGGCAATATTGCCCGAATACGAACCCATTGCACGAAGTCCTGTATATTTTGTGGACAAGCCTTTCCAACCGTTCATATAGTTGAGATTGCCGTGTCCCCATTCGCCGTTGTTATTGGTATCTCCGCTTCGGGGATAATCGACGAGGTACACATCGGCTTTTTCTCCTACGGCTGCAAAGGCTGTCGTTGCCCCAATGCCCGTAAAAGCAGTAAGGCTCATAACCGCCGCCAACATAAGCGAGACGGCTTTCTTGAATTTTGTTTTAACCATTGCGTTTTCCTCCTTGAAATGCAAAAACGCACCGATTTTACTCAGTGCGTCCGCTTAAAATTATTTTGTTTTAGCAGTAGCCGATATAGATGTTGTAATCCGTATCGGATAGCTTTTCTGTCCATATCCACACAGCGGTAAAACCCTCGCTGTTCTTGTATCGGTTCAGTCTGCTTTCAATATCAGACTTGATACCGCTTCGGTTAGGATTTGCGGATATGGGGTTGTCCCAACATTCTGTCGCCGTGATGTCAAGAGAAAGCCCTATGCTTACCGCATACTCTTTTGCGTAACTAACATAAGGGCTGACATCGAATGTCTGCTTGTGCGGCTCTGTCGGTTTCGGTTCTGCCGGCTTTTCAGTCGGTTTTTCAACCGGCTTTTGTTCGGCAGTTGTCTGTTCTTTTGGCTGTTCCGTTTGTTTTTCGGGTTCAGCCTGCGTGGTTGTCTGCTTCGGTGGCTCTGCCTTTGGCTTTTCGGTTGCAGGAGTATCAGCCGTTTTTTCTTCCGCCGGTTTTGTCTGAACAGTCGCAACCGTCTGCCTTTCAGCGGTTGATTGGCTTTCTTCTGCCGTAATCGGTGTTTCTTCCTGAACTGTCGTGCTTTCCGGTTCTTCTGCCGTTTCTTCCTGAGAATCTGTTTCGGTATTACCAGCCGGAAAAGAAGTCTCTGTTTTCGTAATCTCCTGTGCAGCTTCTTTGGCTGTGTTACCGTTACAACCTACGAGGAAAATCATCAGGCAGGCAAGAACACAAGGTATCAGCCTGTTTTTCATATCCATCGCTCCTTTCTGCCTTAATCGTAATCAAAACCGGTCAAAACATCAAAGGTGCGATTGGCTGAACTTTTTATCGTAGCAGACATTTTGCTTTTGCTCCAAATGTGCGAACCCTTTTATAGACAGCTATATGTTATTAGAGATAGATATACTCAAGGGAGATAGAGTATATTTTTCAGCAGGTTAATAGCCGGTATATATAGGGGTTAGAGTGTGAGAAAGGGGGAAGGCTATCGGCTGTCACGGTCGGCTCTGCTTCGCAGAAACTTGTTGTAATGCTCCAATGCCTTGCACACAAAATCCTCCGTTTGGCTTATGGGAATATTCTTCGGGATAAGCTGTCGAACCCTATCGCCCCTCAAAACAATTTTCTCCCTTTGGTTTGGTTTTTCCTCCGACATAATCGCTTGGATTGCTTCGGTTGTGAGCTTGCCCTCCTCAAAGAACTTTCGCATACGGATTGTTTGGTCGTGGGACGGGGTTGCGTCGTTCAGGTCGATTTCATCAACCACATCACGCTGACTGTCCTCATCGAGAAAAGACAATTCAACCGCCGGTCGCATTTTAATTCGCCCCTCATCAACATATTCCAAAAGTTCGGGAACAAGGTTTGTAAGGCGAATATATCTGCGAACTTGGGTTTGACTGTCACCCGACTGCTCTCCAATTAGTTGTGCTGTTTCTTTTCCGCTTGACTTCCAACCCACTGGGTCGGAAGTTAGGTCTGTTCTTTTGCCTTGTCTGCTCAATGCTTCCAAACGCATTTTGTAGGCATAGGCTTTTTCCGAGGGAAGTATCTGCGACCTTTGGTAGTTGCTCTCAACCATTAAAATCGTGGCTTCGTCTCGGTTCAGTTCAACGACCTCACAACGGAGAGTATCAAACCCGGCAAGCTCACAGGCTCGCTTTCGTCTGTGTCCCGATATGAGTTCGTATCTGCCGTCCTCTTTCTGCCTTACCGTCGCCGGAGTGATTACCCCTCGTTCCTTAATACTCTCAATGAGCTGTGCCATATCCTCGTCATCACGCACCTTAAAAGGGTGGTCGGGGAAATCGTCAATCTCAGTCAAGGGAATATCTCGGATTTTTGAAAGTTTTTCTTCATCTCTCTGTTCCTGCGTCGAGAATAAGTCATCGAGCTTCGTGAGAGTGAAGTCGCTCTTTCTTCCTGCCATCGGCTAACACCTCCTTTGTAAATTCGGTGTACGCTTTTGACACCGTGCTGCCCGGTTCGTAGGCAAAAATGCTCTTGCCTTTGGAAGAAGTCTCTGCGGCTTTTACGGCAATCGGGATATATGTTCGATACATCTTGATTTGACTACCGAAGTTCTCTCTCAGAGCTTCTACCGTGCTTTTGGCGAGGTTGGTACGGCTATCCACCAAAGTGAGAAGCATACCGTCAATCTTTAAGCCCGGATTGATACGCTTCTTAACTCGTGAAATGGTCTGAACAAGCTGCGTCATACCTTTTGCCGGTAAATACTGAGCCTGAACAGGAATTATTACGCTGTCTGCCGCAGATAGAGCATTGATTGTTACCATTCCGAGGGAAGGCATACAATCTATTAAGATATAGTCGTATTTCTCCTTCACTTCGCTGAGATAGTTTCTCAATGCCGTCTCTCTGCTCATTGCGTTGACAAGGTTAAACTCCATTGCTGAAAGCTCAAGGTTTGCCGGAATAAGGTCAACACCTTCGTCGTGGTGCAGAATACCGACCGTAGGGTCATTCATCGTTTCATTTATGACATCTGTGAGTTTCGTTGCAAGCGTGATACCCAAGTTGTCTGTATCCTGCCAACCGAGACAAGTGGTTAAGTCGCCCTGTGGGTCTGCGTCTATGAGCAGCACTTTCTTTCCCTGCATTGCAAGACCGACGCCGAGGTTTACCGTAGTGGTCGTCTTTCCAACTCCGCCTTTTTGATTGCATATCGCAATCGTTTTGCAGTTCGACACTTTGTGCGTCCTCCTTTCGTGAAATTCATAGCCATCGCAGTATGGCTATGTACTTGACCGGCTCATTTCCTAACCGGTCGGGCAATATTTGTTCTCAACACCCCTTGCCGAGCAATAAGCTCACGGGAAGTCACTAAGGAACAGACTGCTAATCTGTATCATAGGAATTTCACCTCTGCCGGGTACTCCGCCAGCTCCGTAGAGAAGTATCATTATCCTTCTGACTGTCATCGCCGTAACAGGGGCAACCTGTTACCTATACCGGGAGTTCTCGCTGTTCTGCAATGCAGAAGTCACGGCGTACCCGATAAGGTGGCTAAAATCATCAGAATTAAAGTCTTAGTGAATGGTTTATTCAGTTGTCAAAATACAAGTGAAAGGGCTGACCTTTTCGTGGCTCGGAATTAACCCCTTCACTTGTTTGAAATGGGAGAGCGTTTTTGGGGGGTGTTTTTTCAAAATTTCTTGAAAATTTTTTTGCTAACAAAAAAAGCCACCTACTTTCCTCTTAATTGAGGTCAATAGACGGCGGGTAGAAATATTCATAATTTTGGTGTATAATAGGAAATTAAGAGAAAGACAAATTTGAATTTTTTGTGGAGGTGTTTATATGATATTCCTAAAGGTATTGGCTGTAGTTCTGGGATTGGCATTCCTTCTGTTTGGATACTTCATTTACTTTAAAAAGAAATACAATCTTATCAACGGTTTTGAGGCGGATTTCAAAGCCGGTCGGAAGAAAGAAGAATACGCAAAGAAAGTGGGAATGATAGAGTTTGTTGTTGGTATAGTTCTGCTTATCACAGGTGTTGCACTTATTCTGTTTGCCTAATAAATTCCAGTTTGTCTAACTTACTCTAAATTAGCAAAGACCGCTTACAAAAGTGTAGGCGGTCTTTATTCGTGTTCAGATATATTTGATTTTGAACTTTCTTTTCTTGGCTGAAAGCACCTTGCAAATAATATCATCTGCTGCGTCCGTGTATCTGCCTTGTGCTATCAGGCTGTTCTTCAAACGGATAAGTGATTGCAGCACTTCGCTGTATTCGTCCTTGGAAAGGTATAAATGATATTTTTGTTCTTTCAAAACAACCACCTCCTGTTACCGCAATTATATAATAAGAAATGGCATAGAAGTAGTGTGCGATTGTCGCTTGACCACCCCTAAATGAACGAATTAACAGGGTAACGAACGCCTTATTCATTAGCAGGAATTTTGCTCGAATTTTTCTGCCATTAGCAGAGAGGGCATTTTCATTAGCAAAATAGCGAAAATCCTGCTAATTTTTATTAGCAAGTCGTTCACCTGAAAGGCGGACGACATTCGTCCTAATTTCCATTAGCTGACGGAGATTTTGCTAATGAAAATCTGTGAATTTTACGATTTTTCACTTTTTCCGTAAAAATGAAAAAACGCCGGAAACCCTTGATTTTACTGGGTTTTCCGGCGGAGTTTTTGGCGTTCCCGAGGTGATTCGAACACCCGACCTACCGCTTAGGAGTTCCCTGTGGCGGTTAGTATGTAGTAGTTCGATTATCCTGTAAGTGACGTTTAACGCCCAAAAAAGCAGAAAAGGGGCTTGCACAACGACTCTGTTAATAAACTCTAATATTCAATTATATCCTTTAGAGTGTTAGCAGGCTGTTAGCAAACCAACCACTTTTTCGGGATTTACTGATAATTTGTTACAATCGTATTTAAAATCATTTATCACATGGAAACAAGATACCCGTTAGGTTGAATTTAATTAAGTTAAAGGCGTTCAATAAATGAGCGTCTTTTTTCATACCCAAAATCGAAAGGAGAAAGAGAAAATATGAATAAGCTAGTAAAGCGATTGCTGACAGGAACGCTTGCTTTTGCAACCATTCTTACGGCATTACCAGTGACGGCGGTTCATGCTTCCGGCAATCAATACTGGACAGAATCAGCAGAACGTGTCGGCTACATTGAACACGTTATGAATGACGGTTCTATCAAATCTACATTCAATGAGGGACACATGAAAGTTGAGGGCGAAACTGCCTACTGTGTGGACATCAATACCAGTTTTAAGAATGGATATAAAACACGTTCTGACGCAAGCACTCGTATGAGTAGCGATCAAATTGCGGACGTTGCTCTTTCCTTAGAGTACGTCAAGCAATATACCGCTTCTCATACGAACTTGAATTACAAACAGGGATACTTGCTGGAACAGTGTGTTGTCTGGCAGAGATTGAGTGAACAGCTCGGCTGGCAGTGCGATAACGTCAGAGCTTCCTATAATGAAATTTCACAGGCGGTACAGAATGAAGTGTACGCTGGTGCGAAAGCATTTGTGAAAGCAAACAAGGGACGTTATGAATGTGGCGGTTACATTTATACTGGCGAAGGACAGGACATCGGACAGTTCTGGGCGAAGTTAAATGTGGGAAATGCAAAGGTCAAAAAGACTTCTTCCAATCCCACGGTCACAGATGGAAATGCCAACTATTCCTTTGAGGGTGCGACATTTGGTGTCTATTCTGATAAGGGCTGTAACAGCCAGCTTGCCACACTTACTGCCGATGGAAACGGCGATACCAAAGAAGTTGAGGTAAAAGCCGGAACAGTTTACATCAAAGAACTTTCTGCTCCAAAGGGTTACAAGCTGGATTCTACTGTCCATGCCTTAAATGTGGAAGTTGGAAAAACAGCGACATTAACTGTTGCTGACACTCCAAAGGTCACAGAGACTTTGATTGATTTATTCAAAATTGACATGGAAACAGGAAAATCCACTCCACAGGGAAATGCATCTTTAGAGGGTGCAGAGTTCACATGGAGCTATTATGACGGTTACTACAATGCAGACAATCTTCCTGCAAAGGCTACCCGTACATGGACAACCAAAACCGTTGCCGAAAAAGACAGTGACGGAACTATCCATTATGTATCCAGACTTGCCGACAGCTACAAAGTATCCGGCGACAGCTTCTATACACAGGACGGTAAGAATGTACTGTCACTTGGTACACTCACTGTCACAGAAACGAAAGCACCAAACGGCTACTTATTAGATGGTGCATATATGCAGGCTGACGGAAGTTCTGAACAGATTAAGGGAACATACCTTACACAGATTTCCGAAGATGGCGAACTTGCCGTACTTTCTGGAAGCAACCAGTATTCCGTATCTGACAAGGTTATCCGTGGCGGTGTAAAAATCCAGAAACGTGACCTTGAAACAAAGGATACCAAAGCACAAGGAAGTGCAACCTTACAGTACACAGAGTTCAACATCATTTCCTTAAATGACAGTCCTGTACTGGTTGAGGGAAAACTATACAACAAGAATGAAACTGTCAAGAAGATTCAGACAGGCATTGATGGAATTGCTTCTACTTCTGCTGATTTACTCCCTTACGGAAATTACAGATTAGAAGAAAGCAAAGCACCAGAGGGCTACTTGACAGACGGTGCAAAAACAATCGACTTTTCTATCACGGAAGATGGAAAAATCGTGGACTTGACCGACAAATCTCACTCTGTCTACAACCAGATTAAACGTGGCGATATTGAGGGTGTAAAAATCGGTGCAGGTACACACAAACGTCTTGCAGGTGTTCCATTCAGAATTACAAGCAAGACAACGGGAGAATCTCATATTGTAGTTACTGACAACAACGGTCAGTTCTCCACTGCTTCAAGCTGGGCTTCCCATAAGGTCAATACTAATGCCGGAAAATCCAGTGAGGACGGTGTATGGTTTGGGACATCTGAACCAGACGACAGCAAAGGTGCATTACTTTATGATACCTATGTGATTGAGGAATTAAAGTGTGATTCCAACGCCGGATTTAAGCTGATTCCAGCTTTTGAGGTGGTCGTATCCAGAAATAAAGTGACCGTAGATTTAGGGACACTGACCGATGAATACGAAAAAGAAATCACAATCCATACCACAGCTACCGACAAGAAAACAGGTAAAAAAATGATTGTTGCCGGAAAAGACATCAAGATCGTGGACAAAGTTACACTTGATGGCTTGGAAACAGGCAGAAAATATAAACTTTCCGGCTGGCAGATGTTAAAGGAAGAAAACGCCGAACTTCTGATTGACGGGAAACGTGTAGACAGTGATTATACTTTCACTGCTGACAGCGAAAAAATGACGTTTGAGATTACTTACAGTTTTGACGGTTCAGCTCTTGGCGGTCAGAATCTTGTTACTTTTGAGGAATTGTACGATATAAGCAATCCGAAAGAGCCTGTCAAGGTTGCCGAACATAAAGACATCAACGATGATGGACAGACTGTTCTTATCACAGAACGTATCATCAAAATCCATACGACCGCTACGGACAAGAACGGCAAGAAAGAAATCGAAGCCGGAAAAGATGTAACGATTGTGGATAAAGTCACATTAGATGGGCTGGAAGTTGGAACAAAATATAAACTTTCCGGCTGGCAGATGTTAAAGGAAGAAAACGCCGAACTTCTGATTGATGGAAAGAAAGTATCCAATGATTATGAGTTTACAGCCGACAATGAAAAAATGACAGTTGAGATTGCATTTACCTTTGATGGCTCTTCTCTTGGTGGCAAGAGCCTTGTCACATTTGAGGAATTATACGATATGACTAATCCAGACGAACCAAAGAAAGTGACAGAACATAAGGACATCACAGACGATGGACAGACTGTGACAATCAAGGAAGTGCCGGAAGTCCCAGACACACCAAAGGATACTGACACACCGTATACACCATCTACAGTTAAGACAAGTGACAGCCCAAAAACAGGCGACAATACCAATATCTATGCTTACCTTGCCATGCTCGGTCTTTCCTGCGTAGGGCTTGGCGGTATGCTTTACTTCAAACGCCGTAGAAAGAAATCATAAGGCGGTAATGTAGCGGTTGGTAGAGCGTTCAAGGTCGCCACCCTTTTTGCAACTTCACGCTCCCGTGAAGCTCTGATTTACGGGGGCGTGAAGTCCACTAGGGGCGTGGGGAGTGTAGCTCCCCACAAAGTACAGCAGGAAAGAAACTAAAACAGAAAGAAAAGAGGTCAATTATTTATGGAATTAAGATTTGTCGTACCAAACATGGAAAAGACATTCGGAAACTTGGAGTTTGCCGGAGAAAATACTACGGAACAACAGAGAATCAACGGGCGTATGGCTGTCATTACCAGAAGCTACAACCTGTATTCCGATGTGCAGAGAGCCGATGATGTAGTTGTGACACTTCCTGCCAAAGCTGGCGAAAAGCATTTCTCGCCAGAGCAGAAAGTAAAACTTATCAACCCACGAATCACTACTGATGGCTATAAAATCGGAGAACGTGGATTTGTCAATTACATCTTACTTGCAGACGATATGTTACCAGCAGAAAATAAATAAGGGGGTATTCAGATTATGAGATTAGCAAATGGAATCGTCATTGATAAAGAAAAGACTTTCGGAGTGTTGAAGTTCTCCGCATTACGCCGTGAGGTTCATGTACAGAATGAAGATGGAACGGTTAGTGAAGAAATCAAGGAACGTACTTACGATTTGAAATGTAACACACAAGGACGTATGATACAGGTATCCGTTCCGGCGACTGTTCCGTTAAAGGACTATGACTACAACGCCGAAGTGGAACTTATCAACCCTGTTGCAGATACGGTAGCCAATGCGAATTACCGTGGTGCAGATGTGGACTGGTATGTAAAGGCAGATGACATTGTTCCGAAGAACAAAGGCACTCATGCCGGAAATCCACAGAACAATGTTTCACAGCAACCGCCGAAGAAATAAGTTTGTAACTAATGGATTTTCATTGTATTGTTCAAATGGGGTTGATATAATATAAAAAAATCAAATCGGAATTTGAGGTGATGAAACTATGGCTGAAATACAAATTGCATGGTTAGAATTGATGACAGTTGGAGGTCTTGGTGTAATATTAGTTCTACTAGGAGTTACTTTCAATATCATTGTAAAAAGACAGAATAAATTGTGTACAAAAAAGACAGACGGTATTGTTAAACAATATGGGTTTCCTGGAAATGGAAGAGTGTACCCAATCGTTGAGTACTTTGTGAATGGAACTTGTTATAAAGCAAAGAAAAAATTTCGAGGAATTATAACAACGCAACTATCAGGAGTACCTGTACCGATGAAATCAGAAGTCTATGAAGATGAAAAAGGATGGCTACATGTAAAAACTGGAGCTATTGCAAATTTACGTCAATTTGCAGAGCAGTTGTGGCCTATCAACAGTAAGATGACAGTTTATTATAATCCAAACAATCCTAAAAAGTGTTATGTTGATAGACCAATTTCAAAAAGTTTTACTTCCATGATGTTTATCATAATGGGGACAGTAACAATACTCTCGAGTGTACTGGTATTCTTTTTGATGCAGTTATAAATTGCAAAAGATAATTGCTAATCAGACAACTTCAAGTTTTATAAGTTAGCTTATATGTTCCAAACAATTAAACCAACATTTAAGGAGATGGGAAAATGAATTTTACCGATGAAAAAGATTACATCATGCGAATGATAAAAGAAATGGTGAGAGTATTATTTTCATTAGCCTTTGGGAAAAAGTATGTTTCTGTTGAACTTGAAAAAGAAAACAAGTATGAAGTATCGGGAAAAAATTTGAAAATTTTTCTTAATATGATTGATTTAGGACAGATTAACGAAGCAGAGAACATACTTTTAGATAGCATTGACTATACAAACAAAAACGAAGTAATGGCGGTGGCTCTTTTTTATCAGTACCTTAGTGAAAAAGATAATCAGTTTTTGGAAAACAACAATTATACAAAAGAAGAAGTGCTTTCTGGTTTCAAACAATTACTTATGAAATCGGGATATAGCGATTTGCTTTATTTGCTCAAATATGATGAGTAATACAGAATTAAAAAATCAGCCTTTATAATTTTATATTTATATTCACAAAGCAGTTAGTCTACATGATTAACTGCTTTTCTTACGTCCAAAGAAAGGAGTTTATATGAAAGTATGGAAAAACTCTAAAGGTAACAGGATTCGTGCCAGTGACAAATCACTGGTCTATCATTTCTGTATCGGCTGGTTGTTGCTCCTGTTCGTTGCGGTATTCCTGCTACTGAACCTGCGACAGCTCCTTGTTACCAACTGGAAAGATTTTAACCTGCTCCATGCCGGAATCACATGGACTGCCTACAATTCCATTACGGTTCTGATAGCGACTGGTGTTTGTGCATTGGTCGTTTTTCTCTACTACCGTTACGGATATGACCGTATCAAGCGGTTGTTACACCGACAAAAACTGGCTCGTATGGTGCTGGAAAATAAATGGTATGAAGCGGAAAACACCAAAGACAGCGGTTTTTTCACTGACCTGCAAAGCAGATCAAGAGAAAAAATCGTGTGGTTTCCGAAAATCTATTATCAGATGGACAATGGATTGTTGCATATTTTGTGTGAAATCACAATGGGAAAATATCAAGAACAGCTCCTGTCCTTAGAGGATAAGCTGGAATCGGGGCTGTACTGTGAACTTACTGACAAAACACTGCATGACGGATACATCGAATACACCCTGCTCTATGATATGATAGCGAACCGTATTTCGATTGATGAAGTGATTGCCGAAAATGGTGGTCTGCGGTTAATGAAAAATTTGGTGTGGGAATACGATTCACTTCCCCATGCCCTTATCTGCGGTGGTACAGGTGGTGGAAAGACATATTTTCTATTGACCATCATTGAAGCCCTGCTTAGAACCAATGCGGATTTATACATTCTTGACCCGAAGAACGCTGACCTTGCAGACTTGGGAACGGTCATGGGAAATGTCTACCACACGAAAGACGATATGATTGACTGCGTCAATGCCTTTTATGAGAGCATGGTCACACGCTCGGAAGAAATGAAACTGCACCCGAACTACCGTACAGGGGAAAACTATGCCTATCTGGGGCTTGCTCCACAGTTCCTTATCTTTGATGAATATGTGGCGTTCTTGGAAATGCTCACGACAAAGGAAAGCACTGCCCTGTTAAGCCAGTTAAAGAAAATCGTCATGCTTGGCAGACAGGCTGGATACTTTCTGATTGTAGCTTGCCAGCGTCCAGACGCAAAGTATTTCGGGGACGGTATCAGAGATAACTTTAATTTCCGTGTGGGGCTCGGTCGCATGAGTGAACTCGGCTACGGTATGCTCTTTGGAAGTGATGTGAAAAAGCAGTTTTTCCAGAAGCAAATCAAAGGGCGTGGATACTGTGATGTGGGAACAAGCGTCATATCGGAATTTTACACTCCCCTTGTACCCAAAGGCTATGATTTCTTAGGTACGATTGGGGAACTTGCAGAAAGGAGAACAGAAAAAAAGGCTCTGGAACAATCCGAAGCCTTACTTTAATTTCAAGATGTCATTAGGTGTGCAGTCCAGATATTCACACAACTTTGCTAAGATGGAGAAGTCGATTCTGGTTACTTTATTTTTGCAGTAGTTGTTGAGCTGTGTCCTTTGTAAATTACAGGCTTCACAGACTTTGTTTTTACTGATATTCTTTTCTTTGAGAAGATTTTCTAAATCCATGTATACTGTCATTTTTGTTTACCTCGTCTTTTAATCAAATTATAAATATAGCTGTATTGAAAAATAAGCTGTTTTGCTCTACACTTGTACTGTAATACAGGTGTACGGAGGAAATTAAAATGATAAGAAAACGGACAATAATTATAGTAATCACTATACTTCTGCTCTTGGCAGGAATCCTGTTTTACCTGCAATGGGGACGACAGATGGACGTATCTTCTTCGTCTGGCTCTGGCTCTGATAACCATTATGAGCTACGGGTGTCGGTCATACTCAACACTTTGGTCGTGACCGATCAACAGAAATGTGCGGAACAAATATTTGAAAAATGCAGGGACAACTCTTTTCACAGTGTCCGTTTCAGTTATGATATTCAGATTCCCCACGCACTTTCTGTTACGGTCTACAAGAACCAGAAAGACGCTGAATCCGGCAACTCGGCATTTCGCTTTTCCTATCGGCAGGAGAAGCAGATAGACGGCACATACAATATTGTGGACAATCCAGAAAAATTTACTCTGGAAATGGACTGATTGCACACATAAGGCAGGACGGACAGGTGGCGTGCGGAGCGAAAGCCACAGGTACGGACTAGCCTTGCTGGTGTGGCGGTAGCCACGCCAGCAGACAATAGCCCCTCGGTATCTAACAGAGGGGCACAAATCACAAGGAAACATACACAAAAGTTACCGATTCTTAGCTGAAATCAAGCGTTTGGTAGCTTTTTTTACTGCTGTGACATCGGATAAAAAATGTCACAGTTTTTTCGTAAAGGGGGTATCGCACTGAATGATACAGAGTGGATACAGGATTTTGCAGACAAACGTTTGCAGTACGGTGTATCCCAGACGAAACTTGCGGTCATGGCTGGAATCAGCCGTGAACATTTAAGCCGTATCGAATCCAGCAAGGTGGCGGTCACAGAAGAAATGAAAGTGAAACTTTTGGAAGCTCTGGAAAAATTCAATCCAGAAGCACCGCTTACCATGCTGTTTGATTATGTGAGGATACGGTTTCCGACACTGGATATTGGACACATCATTAAGGACATCTTACAGCTCAATATCCAGTACATGATACATGAGGACTTCGGGCATTACAGCTACACGGAACACTACTACATTGGAGATATTTTCGTATATACTTCCCCCGATGAAGAAAAAGGTGTCCTGCTGGAACTGAAAGGAAAAGGCTGTCGCCAGTTTGAAAGTTATCTGCTGGCACAGGAACGGAGCTGGTATGACTTCCTTATGGACGCTCTGGTGGACGGCGGTGTGATGAAACGTCTTGACCTTGCCATCAATGACCATACGGGAATGTTAGATATTCCAGAACTGACCGAAAAATGCCGGAATGAGGAATGTGTATCGGTGTTCCGTTCCTTTAAGTCCTATGCTTCCGGCGAACTGGTCAAGCATGAGGAACAGGACAAGGCTGGTATGGGGTATACGCTTTATATCGGCTCATTGAAAAGTGAGGTGTACTTCTGTGTTTATGAAAAAAGCTATGAGCAGTACATCAAACTTGGGATTCCCATTGAGGAAGCACCGATAAAAAACAGATTTGAAATACGGTTAAAAAATGAACGTGCTTATTATGCTGTCCGTGACCTGCTGACTTACTATGACGCTGAACGGACGGCATTTTCTATTATCAACCGTTATGTACGCTTTGTGGATAAGGAAGCAGACAAGAAACGGAGCGACTGGAAATTATCTGTCCGCTGGGCGTGGTTCATCGGGGAAAACAGAGAGCCGTTAAAGCTCACGACCAAACCCGAACCTTACACACTGGACAGAACCCTACGCTGGATTCAACGGCAGGTTGACCCGACACTCAAAATGCTGGAAACAATCACAGCGAAAACAGGGATTGATTATCTGAAAGAAATCCGTAAATCCACGAAACTGACGGAAAAGCACTACAAGATAATCGAACAACAGACCACATCAACCGAAGATGTAATTTTAGAAAAGGAGAATTGAAAAATGCAACGATTATTATTTGACTTCCTGTTCTTCTCTTTAGGTGGAACAGTTGGCGTGATTGCCATGTGTATTTTACAGGCTGGCAGACAGTCTGACCGAAAAATGATGGAACTGAAAGGAGAAAAGAAAGCATGAATTTTGGACAGAACCTTTATAACTGGTTTTTAAGCAACGCACAGAGCCTTGTGCTGATGGCGATTGTTGTTATCGGAATCTACTTGGGATTCAAGCGTGAGTTTTCCAAACTTATCGGATTCTTGGTAGTTGCCTTAGTCGCCGTTGGTCTTGTATTCAATGCGTCCGGCGTAAAAGACGTATTGTTACAGTTATTTAATAAGATTATTGGAGCGTAAAATTAAGAATCCCACATTTTGAACACAAACTTGTGGTAATATGTGGTAATATACTAATATCATTAAAATGTTTAAAGGAGATTCTTATTATGGTTAGATACAGTATTGAAATCGGACAGCAAGAACAAGATATTTTAAAAGAAATCGTTTTAGCCAGTGATAAAAATGTAAAGAAACGTAAATTTGCAACAGGGTTATCGTCTGTGATGGCTGTCATAATGTTAATATATACGATTCTTTGTTTTATGAATAGTCGTATTGGATATGGTATTATTGGATTATTATTTTCGGTTTTCTTTATCTGGATTATCATAAACGGAGCTAACACATTTCAGAAAAAAGTAATAAATATTGTTCATTCAAAGATGGATAATAAATTGACTTCGGGAAAACGTGAATATTGTTTTGATACCGATGGTATTACAGTTAGTTCTGATATCGGTAACGGGACTAATCATTGGAACGCCTTTAAATGTTGGGGGATTTTCAGAAATTACATATATATCAGAACAATAAAAAATGAAATGGTTCTTGTTAATCAAAATGATTTGTCTGAAAATGATGTAAAAGAGTTAAAATCCCTTTTGAGTCAGAATTTAAAAGAAGAAACGCTTTAATATTGTTTTAGAGTTAAGCAGTCTTTCAGTTATGATCGACTGCTTTTTTCATACTCAAAATTAGAAGAAAGGACTGAATTACGATGGAAGAATGTAGCGTATTGATTGAAACGACCAAATCAGCAGAGGATAAAACCTCTCGCTGGTTTGATTTACCCATTGATTATGAGCTGTTCCGTGACCTGCTCGGCGTGAAAGCTGACAGCAATGATTATCAGATTATAGATATGAAGCTCCCCTTTGCTGGCGACATTGTAAGGACAACTTCTGTCAGACGATTAAACAAGCTATACTTTGCTTACACGGATTTATCGCCAGAAGTTCAGCAGGCATACAAAGAGTTGATTCCTTATTGTGGCGGTGTAGAGGATTTATTGCAGAAATCAGAAGAATTTCTGTTTTATCCAGAGTGTCACAACATCATGGACGTTGCCCGCTACCGCTTGGAGCATAACATTGAATTTTCTGCTCTCTCCGAAAAGGGAAAGAAATATTTTAATCTGGAAGCCTACGCCCATGAACTGGACGAAAAAGGACGTTATGCTGTCTGCAATAATGGAATGTTTAAACTTTGACAGGTGGTATTGCTTATGGCAGAAATGAAAGTATTTGTTATCAATCTTGATGAACAGGAAAAAGATACAGGCTGTGCATGGTTTACACTTCCCTGCAACATAGAAGCATTAAAACAATCCATTGGCTTACCGCCGGACAGTGACCGTTATCTTATCAGTGATTATGATTTTCCTTTTGAAATCCTGCAAGATACAGACCTTGACCTGTTAAACAATGTCTGCCTTGCAATTTCGGAGAGTGAAATTCCACCCGAAGATATACCTGCAATTCAAAGAGAATGGTTTTCAAATCTGCAAGAGCTGGAAGCCGGACTTGGCAGTATTACATACCATCGGAACTGTTCAGATATGAAAAAAACATCAGAACATTTCTTATGTGTGCATGGCAGATTTTATGAATACAATGAGTGAAAGGAAGTGAACCGCTTATGATTGATGATATGCAAGTCTATATAGCCAATCTTGGCAAGTACAATGAGGGAGAACTGGTCGGGGACTGGTTCTCTTTTCCGTTGGACGAAGAAGTGATTGCAGAACGTATCGGCTTAAATGCAGAGTACGAAGAATACGCAATCCACGATACGGACAACTTCCCTATGGAGATTAGCGAATATACTTCCATCGAAGAACTGAACCGTATCTATGAGCAGTTGGAAGAATTACCAGACTACCTGCTGGACGACTTGGACAGTTTTGTATCCTATTATGGCAGTCTGGAAGAACTGGTGGAGCATAAAGACGACATCATTCTGTATTCCGGCTGTGAAACGATGACCGATTTAGCCTACTATCTGATTGATGAAGAACAGGTACTCGGAGAAATCCCGTCCTCTTTACAGAACTATATCGACTACGAAGCCTACGGGCGTGACCTCGATATAGAGGGGACATTTATTGCAACAAACGCTGGTATCTGTGAGGTACTGCGTTAAGGGCTGGCAGATCAGCACCGCCACTGGTGCTACTGTCAGCTTTTCTCTTGGGGGCAGTCTGGGAAATCCGGCTGTCCCTGTTGTTATGAAAATGAAGAAAGGAGCATTTACAAGTGAAGAAAATCCGAAGTTATACAAGTATCTGGAACGTGGAAAAGGTACTGTATGCCATCAATGATGTAAACCTGCCATTCCCTGTAACCTTTACCCAGATTACATGGTTTGTACTGACGGAATTTATCATCATTCTGTTTGCAGATGTACCGCCACTTTCCATGATTGAGGGAGCATTTTTAAAATATTTCGGGATTCCCGTTGCCCTCACATGGTTTATGTCACAGAAAACCTTTGACGGGAAAAAGCCATACAGTTACATCAAGACGATGGTGCTGTATGCTCTGCGTCCCAAAGTGACTTATGCCGGAAAAGCCGTGAACCTGCATAAGCAGAAATTTGAGGAAACTATCACGGCAGTAAGGAGTGTGACCTATGTTCCCGATTAAATATATCGACAATAACCTTGTCTGGAATAAGGACAATGAGGTGTTCGCCTACTATGAGCTGATACCGTACAATTATTCATTCTTATCCCCAGAACAGAAATACCTTGTGCATGACAGCTTCCGTCAGCTTATCGCACAGTCCCGTGAGGGAAAGATTCATGCGTTGCAGATTGCAACCGAAAGTTCAATCCGAAGCATACAGGAACAGTCAAAGAAGCTGGTCACTGGAAAGCTCCATGAGATAGCAATCCAAAAGATAGACGACCAGACCGAAGCCCTTGTATCCATGATAGGCGACAATCAAGTTGATTACCGTTTCTTTCTGGGATTCAAGCTCATGGTCACAGAGGACGAAGTCAATCTGAAGAACATCAAAAAATCGGTATTTCTGACATTCCGTGAGTTTTTGAACGAGGTAAGACACACGCTGATGAATGACTTTGTTTCCATGAGCAATGATGAAATCAACCGTTATGTGAAGATGGAGAAGTTATTGGAAAATAAAATCTCCCGTAGGTTCAAAATCCGCCGACTGGAAGCCAAAGACTTTGCGTATCTGATGGAACACCTCTACGGCAGGGACGGGATAGCCTATGAAGATTATGTGTATCCTCTGCCAAAAAGAAAATTAAAAAGGGAAACACTGATTAAGTATTATGACCTTATCCGTCCTACCCGTTGTGTGGTGGAAGAAAGCCAGCGATATTTGCGTCTGGAACATGAGGACAGCGAAAGCTATGTGTCCTACTTTACGGTCAATGCCATTGTCGGGGAGCTGGACTTCCCATCATCGGAAATCTTTTATTTCCAGCAACAGCAGTTCACATTCCCTGTGGATACTTCCATGAATGTTGAGATTGTGGGAAATAAGAAAGCATTAACCACTGTCCGCAACAAGAAAAAGGAATTAAAAGACTTGGACAATCACGCCTATCAAGCCGGAAATGAAACAAGTTCAAATGTGGTGGAAGCCTTAGACAGTGTCGATGAACTGGAAACAGATTTAGACCAGAGCAAGGAAAGTATGTATAAGTTAAGTTACGTCATACGGGTGTCTGCACCCGATCTTGACGAACTGAAACGCCGTTGCGATGAGGTTAAGGATTTTTACGATGATTTGAACGTGAAGCTGGTACGCCCTGCCGGAGATATGATGGGACTGCATGGAGAATTTCTTCCAGCCAGCAAGCGTTATATCAATGATTATATCCAGTATGTGAAATCCGATTTTTTAGCCGGACTTGGTTTCGGTGCTACCCAGATGTTGGGAGAAAATACAGGAATCTATATCGGATATTCCGTGGATACAGGAAGAAATGTCTACCTGCAACCGTCCCTTGCCAGTCAAGGGATAAAAGGTACGGTCACAAATGCGTTGGCTTCTGCCTTTGTCGGTTCGCTTGGTGGTGGAAAATCATTCTGTAATAACCTGCTGGTGTATTATTCCGTCCTGTTCGGGGGACAGGCAGTTATCCTAGACCCGAAAAGTGAGCGTGGAAACTGGAAAGAAACACTGCCGGAGATTGCAGAGGAAATCAACATTGTAAATCTTACCAGCGACAAGGAAAATGCAGGGCTTCTTGACCCGTTTGTAATTATGAAAGATAAAGAGGACGGAGCTACACTGGCAAAAGAAATTTTAACATTTTTAACAGGTATCTCAACCCGTGATGGAGACAAGTTCCCTGTGCTTATCAGTGCAATCAGCAAAGTATCAGAAAGTGAACAAAGAGGATTGCTAAATGTTATCACAGAATTACGGAAAGAAAATACGCCTATTGCAAACCATATCGCAAATCATATTGACAGTTTTACAAATTATGATTTTGCACACCTGCTCTTTTCAGACGGAACAGCGAAAAATACTATCAGTCTGGATAACCAGCTCAATATCATACAGGTTGCGGATTTGGTTCTGCCGGATAAAGATACTACTTTTGACGAATACACGACCATTGAATTATTATCGGTGGCAATGTTGATTGTAATATCTACCTTTGCCTTAGACTTTATCCATTCAGACCGAAGCATTTTTAAGATTGTAGACCTTGATGAAGCATGGGCGTTCTTAAATGTGGCACAGGGCGAAACCCTCTCAAATAAGCTGGTGCGTGCTGGTAGAGCCATGAACGCCGGAGTTTATTTCGTGACACAATCCTCTGGGGACGTATCGAAAGAAAGCCTAAAAAATAACATCGGTTTAAAGTTTGCGTTCCGCTCCACAGATACCAATGAAATCAAACAGACCTTAGAGTTTTTCGGACTGGACAGTGAGGACGAAAACAACCAGAAACGGTTGAGGGATTTGGAGAACGGACAATGTTTAATGCAGGATTTATACGGGCGTGTGGGTGTGGTACAGATACACCCTGTCTTTGTAGAACTGCTTCATGCCTTTGATACCAGACCGCCGATAAAAAGTGAGGTGGATTTGGAATGATGAAATCTGTCACAAAAGAAAAGGTATTCCATGTACTGAAACTGGTTCTGCTTGCCGTGACCGTCACGCTGGTACTGCTGTCCCTGCTTGGGACAGTAGCTCATGCGTCTGGACTGGTCGATGATACGGTCAATGCAGACAACCTGTATTCAAAGTATCCGCTTTCCAATTATCAGCTTGATTTCTATGTGGACAATAGCTGGTCATGGCTTCCGTGGAACTGGCTGGACGGCATTGGAAAATCGGTGCAGTACGGGCTTTACTGTATCACAAATTTTGTCTGGACAATCAGCCTGTATCTTAGCAATGCCACAGGATATGTGGTGCAACAGGCGTATAAGCTGGACTTTATCAATGACATGGCTGACAGTATCGGGAAAAGTATCCAGACACTTGCCGGAGTGACCGAAAACGGATTTTCCAGCAGTGGATTCTATGTGGGATTCCTGCTCATTATCATTCTGATTGTAGGTGTTTATATCGCCTATACAGGGCTTCTCAAACGGGAAACAAGCAAGGCACTTCACGCTGTTATCAACTTTGTGATGGTGTTCATTGTGTCTGCGTCCTTTATTGCTTATGCTCCCAACTATATCCAGAAAATCAATGATTTCAGTTCGGACATCAGCACCGCTTCTCTGGACTTGGGGACAAAAATCATGCTCCCCGATTCACAAAGCAAAGGGAAAGACAGCGTAGACCTTATCCGTGACAGCCTGTTTTCGATACAGGTAGAAAAACCGTGGCTGTTGTTACAGTTCGGGAACAGTGATACCGAAGAAATCGGGGCTGACCGTGTGGAAGCTCTGGTATCTGCCAGTCCGTCAGACGAAGATGGAGAAACAAGGGAAAATGTTGTCAAAACAGAGATTGAAGATAACGACAATGACAACCTTACCATTCCACAGGTCGTCAACCGTCTGGGTATGGTGTTCTTCCTGCTCATTTTCAATCTCGGTATCACAATCTTTATCTTCCTGCTTACCGGCATGATGTTATTTTCCCAGATACTATTTATCATATATGCCATGTTTTTACCTGTCAGTTTTTTACTGTCCATGATACCGACCTATGAGAACATGGCGAAACAGGCAGTTGTCCGTGTGTTCAACGCCATTATGACAAGAGCCGGAATTACGCTGATTGTGACCGTGGCATTTTCGATTTCCAGTATGTTCTACAACATTTCCACGGACTATCCGTTCTTCATGGTGGCGTTTTTGCAGATAATCTGTTTTGCCGGAATCTACATGAAACTCGGAGAACTAATGAGTATGTTCAGCCTTAATGCCAATGACAGCCAGCAGATAGGTCGCCGGATATTCCGTAGACCGATGGTGTTCATGCGACACAGGGCAAGACGTATGGAACGCCGACTTGCAAGGGCTGTGGGTACAGGAAGTATGGTCGGAGCTGGTGCTGGTGCAGTCGCTGGTTCTGCTTATAATCACTCTCGTTCTACACATAAAAATACGCCAGCCAGACCACAAAGGAATAATGAGGTTTCCATGGGAAGCCGTATCGGTTCTGCGGTAGGTGCTGTGATGGATACGAAAAATAAAGTCCGTGACAGTGCTTCTTCTCTGAAAGAAAATGTGAAAGACTTACCGACACAGGCTGGTTATGCCGTCCATTCTGCCAAACAGAAAGCAAAGGATAATGTATCTGACTTTAAGCGTGGCATTGTAGAAGAACGGGAAAACCGACAGGAACAGCGTACACAGAAACGCAATCTGCATAGGGAAAATATCTCACAGAAAAAACAGGAATTACAGAAAGCACAGGAAGCAAGACAGAATGTTCATGCGAATGGATCAGCGACAGTCGGAGCTACCAGAAGCCATGAACGCCCTGTTGCCACACCTGTTCCAAAACCTGCACAGGCAGATACGGTTGCAAAGCCGGAAAGGAAACGTCCTGCTACTTCCCCTGTGATAAAAAATGCAGAAGTCAAAGTTGGAAAAGAAACTGTCCGAACCAATATCAGACAGGAACAGCAGGTCACACCTGTTGTCAGAACGAACCAACCGAAAGTAACAGAAACCACCAACAATGCGAAAAAATCAACGGTACAGAAAACACAGGTCAATCAAAAACAAAACCGTAAAATTGTTAGGAAGCCATCAGAGAAAGGACGGAAAAAATGAGATTAAAGCGTATCCTTATCATAGGTACGATATTTCCTGTCCTTTTCTCCATCGTCCTCTTTTTCGGGATACTGATTTCCGGCGAAGATGATGACAACGCTAACAGCTATTCGGCGGTCTACTCTGGCATGAACCTGTCAGCAGATGTCCTCAAACATCAGCCGATAGTAGAAAGATACGCCAGAGAAAACGGTATCTTGGAGTATGTGAACGTCCTGCTTGCCATCATACAGGTGGAAAGTGGCGGTACGGCTACCGATGTCATGCAGTCCAGTGAAAGTCTGGGACTACCGCCAAACTCATTAAGTACGGAAGAATCCATTAAGCAGGGATGTAAATATTTTGCGTCCCTGCTTTCTTCCTGTAAAGCCAAAGGTATGAATGACATTGACGTGGTCATTCAATCTTATAACTATGGTGGTGGCTATGCAGACTATGTGGCGAAGAACGGGAAAAAGCACAGCTTCAACCTTGCAGAGAATTTCGCAAAGAATAAATCCGGCGGTATAAAAGTGACCTATACGAACCCGATAGCAGTCAGTAAAAATGGTGGCTGGCGTTATAACTACGGGAATATGTTTTATGTGGAGCTGGTCAACCAATATCTGAACATAAAACAGTTCAGTAATGAAACGGTACAGGCGGTTATGAATGAAGCGTTGAAGTATCAAGGCTGGAAATATGTCTATGGTGGCAGTAACCCAAACACCTCTTTTGACTGTTCTGGTCTTACCCAGTGGTGCTACGGAAAAGCCGGAATTAGCCTGCCACGAACCGCACAGGCACAGTATGACGCAACCCAGCATATCCCATTGTCACAGGCACAGGCTGGCGATTTGGTCTTTTTCCATTCCACCTACAATACCAGTGACTATGTTACCCATGTAGGAATCTATGTCGGAAACAATCAGATGTATCATGCCGGAAATCCAATCGGCTATACCGATTTGACCTCTGCCTACTGGCAACAGCACATCATTTGTGCCGGAAGAATCAAACAATAGAAAGGACTTGAAATATGTTTAAGAAAAAAGAAAAAACAGAGAAAGCACCTAAGAATAAGAAGGTGCGTACCATGAAAGTCGGTACACATAAGAAATCTGTTCTGCTTTTGTGGGCGGTGCTTCTGGCAAGCACCAGCTTTGGTGTGTATAAGAACTTTACCGCCATTGACACCCACACGGTACATGAAAAAGAAATCATTCAGTTAAGATTGAACGATACCAACGGTATTGAGAATTTCGTCAAGAACTTTGCGAAAGCCTACTACTCATGGGATACCAGCAAGGAAGCCATTGAAGCAAGAACAACGGAAATCAGTAAATACCTTACCAAAGAATTACAGGACTTGAACGCTGATACCATCAGAACGGACATACCAACCAGTGTTACGGTTACAAATGTGCTGGTCTGGAATGTAGAACAGTCTGGAACGGACGATTTTACCGTTGCCTACGAAGTAGATCAGCAGGTAAAAGAGGGAGAACAGACACAGGCAGTCACAGAAAACTACACCGTGACCGTTCATGTGGATAAGGACGGTACAATGGTCATTACCCAGAATCCTACCCTTGCTCCGGCAGTGCAGAAATCAAAGTATGAACCGAAAGCACAGGAAACAGATGTCAGTGTCAGCTCCGATACTGTCAAGGACGCTACCGCTTTCTTGGAAACATTCTTTAAGCTCTATCCGACAGCTACGGAAAAAGAACTTGCCTATTATGTCAAAGACGGAGTGCTTGCTCCTGTTTCCGGCGACTATGTATTTTCGGAACTGGTAAACCCTGTCTTTACCAAAGACGGCGATAACCTCAAAGTCAGTGTGTCAGTGAAATATCTGGATAACAAGTCGAAAATGACACAAATCTCACAGTATGAGCTTGTGCTTCATAAGGACGATAACTGGAAAATTGTAGGATAAATATTACAGCAGAATAGTATGGTAATTTGTTATTTTTTCTATACTATTCTGCATTTTGTTATGATATAGTATGAATTAAGAAATATGCAAACATGATATTATGGAGGTAGTCATAATTATGGGATTGTTTGATAAATTCAAGAACAAAGAGAACGTAAAGCAAATAAAAACAGATGAACAAAGAGAACTTGAAAATATAGTCCAACAAAATCATGCTATATTTGATAATGCCTTTTTGGGAAAAAGAGCTACCGATAAGGAAATATTTCAAGCAGAGCAACAATTAGGAGTAAAAATTCCTGCACCTTTTGTATGGTTTTTAAAAGAATTTGGTAGTGGTGGCTATTGGTTTGATTTCATTGGCTACACTAAAAACGGAAAAGCACAATTTGTTGAAGAAACTCTTAATCAGAGAGAAAATGGGTTGCCGGAAAACTTCTTGGTTATTGAAGATTGTGATGAATTTTATCATTGCTTGGATACTTCTAATGGGAAGATTACTTCATGGAGTCAATATGATAATGACGGTGTAATATATCGTTTTGATAACTTCTATGATTTTTTTAGAGATAATCTGGAAAATGCGATAGAAAATTTTTAATGCATATCTACTTTAAAAAGGAGCTGAATTTATATGTTACCACATAATAAAATTATCAAAACAACAGTTAAGAAATTTTTAGAGCCGGAAAAACTTTTTCAAATAGGAAGCTCAAGAAGCTGGTTAGACGATCAAGGGTATTATATGATTATTGTTGAATTTGCATCAAGTGGTTATTCAAAAGGGGCAAGCTTGAATGCAGGAGTTTCGTTTCTATGGGAATCTACGGAAAGCCTAAATGAAATGTTATCATATGATTACGAATGTCAAGTTATAACGAGTTATGTGGAATATAAAAATGATGATGAGGCGTTTCAGAATGGCATAGAGAAACTGGCAAAAAAAGCTTTAGAAAAAGTAGACGAATATCGAAAATTTTCAGATATGGACTATGCAAAATCTTGTTTGCAGGAGCAAGTTGATAAACTTCCAGAATATAGACGATTTTGGGAGTTATACAATCTGGCAATGCTTTGTTTTCTAAAGGGAGATTTTGAAGAAGGAAAAGATGTATTTGAACATTATATGCAAATATTAAAAGACAGTTTTTATTCTGGGGATTGTTATATTGAATGGCATGAACAATTTTATAACTATTGTATTGAAAACATTCAATGTCACTTATCTTCAAAGGAATCTGCACAACAGATGGTTGTAGATATGATTAACCGAAGACGAAAATATTTTTATGAGAAACCGTCTTATAAAAATATGAGTAAAGAGCCATATTTAATATCAAATTTTAATATGTAATGGATAAAAATATTCCTTAGTGTTTTCGTTGATATTTTTGTGGTATTATCGAATGGAAATAAATTTATTCAGAAAGGTTGTGGTTAGATGTTGGGTATCAAAAAACGTGATACAAAACAAGTATTTAAAGCGATTGCACATCAACAGGGTGTTTCCGTATTAGAAGTAAAAGAACGTATTCAGTCAACCATTGATGAAATGTATTATAGCGATGACCCAGATGTGCAAGCTGAATTTTCAAGTTATTTTGGAAAGAAACGACCTACACCAGAAGAATACGTTTACACGATGGCAACAAAAATTAAATACTGATTTATGAAAAATCATCACTTCATTAACCTGTACATTAACTGTGCAGGTCTTTTTTTGTCGTTTTTTATCGAATTGAATAATTTTTACCTTTCTCATCGGCTTATATATTGAGGGCAAATATAAATTTTATCTAAAATAGCGATTATTTTTTCAAATCACTTAGCAACTGCCCTGTTTTTTTCTTATATGGAGTGGAAAGAGGGATAGATACAAAACAGCACAGGGAGGAGGTGAGAACATGAAACCATCTGACTTCCAGAAAACTGTAATGTGTCGTTTTGATAGTTGTTTAAAAAAACTGTTTTCGGAGTTGTAAAGGATTACTACAAAGAGTTGAAAAAGAATCAAGCAGAAGCTATCCCCTTTTGTGAGCTTCCCGATATTATCATAGATAAAGTTGCTATATGGGATACATATAAAACGGATTACACGACTTTCAATATATGTGGACATGACATTTATGTATATGACGATGAGCTGGCAAAAGTCATTAAACAATTATCTGACCGTTACCGTGAAAATGTACTTATGTACTATTTCTTGGATATGAGTGATACGGAAATTGCAAAATTGCAGAATATATCCCGAAGTGGTGTATTTCAAAACCGACACTATGCATTAAAACAAATGAAAAAGTCATTAGAGGAGGAACATTAGTATTTGAAACAAAAACGTTCGTATAAGAAGCCATCATTTTATGTGATTTCATCGGCTATGGACGGCGACAAAATTTCCATTGATAAAATCTTAGATTTTTATGACCCGTATATATCAAAAAGCTGTATTCGACCATTATATGATGAATACGGAAATGTATATATCGCTGTGGATATGGAGTTAAAAGGTCGTATCAGAGAAGCCATTATGAAAATGATATTGGAATTTGACATAAAAATTGAATAGGTAATATCTGCGGAACGCTTCATATAAGCACTTCCCTCTTTCCTGTTCCGCTTACTTCTTAGCTTGTCATTCTGTATCAGTCTATTTAACAAAACAGATTGATACAGGCTGACAAGAGCCTAATAGTTCTTTGACAACTGAATAATGCAGACAGATACGTTTGTGCTTGCAGTGAGCCATCAGAGATTGTACGCCGTGACTTTTCCAATCGGGAGATAGCGATTCATGCAATGATCTGGGAGCGACCGTTGGAAAAGTCGTTCTGCCATGACCTGCAACACAGGATAATGATACACCCGTATGACACGGTTCAGCCCACAGGAATGGGAATGGTTGAGATACCAGTGGAGCTTGCCAAAGCCATTTGTCTGCATATAAAAAGTATTAGCAAAAGTGTTAGCAACGGCAAAAAACATATCCGCAAGAGTTATTGATATGCTATAATGACCTTGTTAAACGTATGTATTTTGCTGTTATCACACGGAAAGGAGTTATTATTACTCGTGATAAGTGATACATCAAATACAGAAACTCCTAAAAAGGAGAAAAAGACATATACAGTAGAGGAAATTGCAGAACAATTATGTGTGAGTAAAAAAGTGGCTTACGCATTGGTTAAAAGTGGACAGTTCGCTTATGTTCGTGCTGGTAGAGCCATACGGGTATCTAAAGATTCTTTCGATAAATGGTTAAATCAAAATTAACTGTTAAGGAGAGAATATATTATGGCTTCAATCAAAAAAAGAAAATCAACATTTTCTGTTATTTACTGGTATTTAGACAATGCAGGAGAACGTAAACAGAAATGGGATACGTTAGAGACAAAGAAAGAAGCAAAGCAGAGAAAAGCATTTGTTGAGTATTATCAAGAAAAATATGGTTATGTGATTGTTCCCTTAGAGGAACAGTTTGCACGCCAGATTGATGAATCGAAAAAAGAACTTGATAGTACCGATGAAGATATTACGCTTTGTGACTTTTTAAAAATATTTGTCAATCTCTATGGTACGTCAAAATGGTCGCCTAGTACATTTAGTAGTAAGGTCGGTACTATCGAAAATTACATCAATCCACTTATCGGGGATTGGAAGTTAAATGCGATTACCACAAAGAAATTATCTGCCTACTACAACGATTTATTGAGCGTTCCAGAAGTACCCAGAGCTAACAGAAAAGCAACTGGACGTTGCGTACAACCTGCCAATATCAAGAAAATACATGACATTATACGCTGTGCATTAAATCAAGCAATCCGTTGGGAATATATTGATACCAACAAGCGTAACCCTGCTTCATTAGCAACGCTTCCTAAAGTTCCTAAGGTAAAAAGAAAAGTATGGAGTGTAGATACATTCCGTGAAGCAATTCAGCAGTCAGACGACGATTTATTAACCATCTGTATGCATTTGGCGTTTTCCTGCTCAATTCGTATTGGAGAAATTACAGGTCTTACATGGGAAGATGTAATTATTGATGAACAATCCATTGCAACGAATAACGCAAGAGTAATCATCAATAAAGAGCTTTCTAGAGTAAATGCACAAGCTATGCAGAAATTAAAGGAAAAAGATATTATCAAGATTTTTCCGACACAAAAGCCACATTGCACAACAAGGCTTGTATTAAAGACACCAAAGACAGAAACAAGTAATCGTACCGTATGGTTGCCAAAGACAGTTGCAGAATTGCTGGTGCAATATCAAAAAGACCAAAAGGAATTACAGGAATTTCTAGGAGACGCTTATAACAATTACAACCTTGTTATAGCTTTGGAAAATGGAAATCCCGTTGAGAGTAGAATTGTGAGAGACAGATTTCAAAAGTTATGCGAACAAAATGGCTATGAACAAGTTGTTTTCCACAGTCTGCGTCATTTATCCACAGGATACAAATTGAAAATGACCAACGGCGATGTAAAATCGGTACAAGGCGATACAGGTCATGCAGAAGCAGAAATGGTTACAGACGTTTATTCAGAAATCATAGACGAAGATAGACGTTACAATGCTCAAAAGATGGACGAACAATTTTATTCCACTCTAAACCATGATTCAGAAATGCAACCACAAAATGAGGAAGTTCAGCCAGAAAACAACGGCTTATCAGACAGTGATATGGAGCTTTTACAGCTTTTAAAATCACTTACGCCAGAGATGAAAGCAATGCTTTTGAAACAATCAGCTTCAAAGTAATTTTTCAAAAGTGTTAGCAAATCTTCAAAAATCTGCTGATATTTTTTCAAAATAAAAAAAGTGTTAGCAAACTCTTCTACTCAAACAGTCATAAAAATATCGAATTACAAATTCTGAAAATCAAAAGAAATTGCAAAATATAAATTGAATATGTTCTTATCCGACAGGTTATAAGCCAAAAACAAAAGAAGCTGAAAACCTCGATAAATCAAGGCTTTCAGCGTTGTTTGCTGGCGTCCCAGACAGGAATCGAACCTGCGACGTTTCGCTTAGGAGGCGAACCCTCTATCCTACTGAGGTACTGAGACGTATTTAATTTTCACGGAGCAATTTTCAAATTTATTTCATAAATCGCTTCCAAAAGGGGATTGCTCCACCTGACCCTTAGGAGGCGGTCGCTCTATCCAGCTGAGCTACGGAAACATCTTTAAAATCTATTCAATTTTAGTCTTAAACTTACTCAATGTCAATCGCCTTTGCCCGAAAGGCGGTCGTTATAACATATTCTTAGGAGGCGAGTGCTCTATCCAGCTGAGCTATGACGACACATGCCGCAAACCCTTGATTTTACTGGGTTTCTGGGATTTTTCCCTTCGGCCATATATAAGATTATCAACTCTTTTTCGAGTTGTCAATCTACAGATTTTTTTGATTTGGTAACATTAGAACGTTCCCCAATTTGGGGAATGCTTTGTTGTCACCATTAGCATTTTTCAGAATAGATTCGAACTGAAAGTTGTTTTTCATTTTTTCCCTTTGGGGAATGCCTCGGCTTTCTCTTAGGAGGCGCTTATTTTATCAGTTAAACTAACAAGACTTATTGCCAGAATGTTATTATAACACTCTGGCATATAAAAATCTACATTTCTTTCTAAACAGATCTTATTGCAAATAAATCACCTGCAGAATTGCCCACAAACACCTAAAAATTAATCCGCCCTTGCATCCAGATTTTTCCTTTGAACCGGCGTCCGGCTTTCGGCTCTCCAAATACTCGATGAACCGGCACGCAGACATCGAATTTTAGGTCATTTACTTCCAAATTCATCACATAAAGTTCCTCTTTTGTGTAAATGTTTTCCACAATCCGCACACCTGTTATCACACCCAGGATGGAATACCGGTCACACTCTACACTGTAAGGCATGATGTATGTATCTACAATACTGAATACATCTTCTTTAATCAGCCTTCTTGATACTTTTGTGTAAATGTCTATATCATCCAACGCCAGATTCTCGATTGCTTCCGCATCTCCGGCTCTTGCAGCACTGACAAGCATCATCCGGTTATGCACATCTTCCGACTGCTGCTGTTTCTGTGATTCGTCCTTCATTACCGGCAGGAGAATCTTTCCCTCATTGCACAGCCCGGATAATGTAATAGAGTCATAACCTCCCGGCTCCTGCGGATGCCATTTCTTTTTCAGATATTCCATATAATTCTGAATCCGGAACATTAATGTAACACCTATTTTCACATCTTCACAGATGCCGATGTAGGACTGTTGATCCTTTGTTCTTTCCACCGTTACATCTGCATATGTTGTAATTCCGGTTCCGTAAAAATAAGGATATATATATTCTCTTTCAAATATTCCATTGCTGTCCTGAAATCCACCCGCTGCAATTCCAATATTTTTTGCAAATTCTTTTTTATACTCGCACCGGTCATATTTATCTGCAGTTACAGACATTACAGCACGTTCATTATTCTCCTGCTCCAGCCCCTGCAATAAACGATCCAGTTCTTGTTTTGACTTTACACTTTCCATTCCAATTGCAGTTAAATATTGATGCATTTTACTTCCTCATTAATTATCCCCGGAGTCATTCGCTGTGGACTTATTTATCCACAATTTACACATTTATTCCGGTATTATTTTGGTCTGATCTCGCTCTTACCGCCCATATACGGTCTGAGAACTTCCGGAATCTTGACAGATCCGTCAGCCTGTAAATTGTTCTCCAAGAACGCGATTAACATTCTCGGTGGAGCAACAACTGTATTATTTAATGTATGAGCGAAATATTTGCTTCCATCTGCTCCTTTAACACGGATACCAAGTCTTCTTGCCTGAGCATCTCCAAGGTTTGAACAACTACCTACTTCAAAATATTTTTTCTGTCTTGGAGACCATGCTTCAACATCACATGATTTTACTTTCAGGTCCGCAAGGTCACCAGAGCAACATTCCAGTGTACGTACCGGGATGTCCATAGAGCGGAACAGATCTACTGTATTTTTCCATAACTTATCATACCACTGTTTGCTTTCTTCCGGTTTACATACAACAATCATTTCCTGCTTCTCAAACTGGTGAATACGATATACGCCTCTTTCTTCGATACCGTGTGCACCTTTTTCTTTACGGAAGCATGGAGAGTAACTTGTCAGTGTCTTTGGCAGTTCTTCTTCTTTAGTCATTGTATCAATAAATTTACCGATCATAGAGTGTTCACTTGTTCCGATCAGGTAAAGATCCTCTCCTTCGATCTTATACATCATGGAATCCATCTCTGCAAAACTCATAACACCTGTTACAACGTTACTTCTGATCATAAACGGCGGGATACAGTAAGTAAATCCACGGTCGATCATGAAATCACGTGCATAAGATATTACTGCGGAATGAAGTCTTGCAATATCTCCCATCAGGTAGTAGAAACCGTTTCCTGCTACTTTTCCTGCTGCCTCAAGATCTATACCATCAAAACTTTCCATAATATCTGTGTGATACGGGATTTCGTAATCTGGAACAACCGGCTCACCAAATTTCTCAATCTCTACATTCTCGCTGTCATCTTTTCCAATCGGAACAGACGGATCAATGATGTTCGGGATGACCATCATGATCTTCTTAATTTCAGCTTCTACATCTTTTTCTTCAGCTGACAGGCTTTCTACACGATCTGCATTTGCCTGTACTTTTTTCTTCAGTTCTTCTGCTTCTTCTTTCTTACCATGTGCCATACATGCACCGATTTCTTTGGAAATTTTATTTCTCTCTGCACGAAGAGCTTCTACTTCCTGTTTGATATCTCTGTTTTTCTGATCCAGCTCGATTACTTTGTCCACTAATGGAAGTTTTTCATCCTGGAATTTATTCTTAATATTCTGCTTCACCACATCTGGGTTCATTCTTAAAAATTTAATGTCTAACATATTGTATCCTCCTCATTTTGTAATTAATATAGGTTTATTATTATCCTTTAGTTTTATAATTACCTTATATAATAGTTTTACATTTTACTGCTATTTTTCTACAGTTTCCGGTGTATATTCCTGGAAAATCGCTTTATCCAGTGCTTCTGCCTCTTCCTCAGCAAGTTCAACAAAGCTCTCACCTTTAACAATTTCTTTTACATAAGTGTAACAGCCTTCTCTACTATGCATTGCATTCAGGATAAATCCATTATTACGATTATCCAACAGTGCAAGTACGAAACTAAGTTTACCTCCCATTTCGTTAAATGCATCGTATTTCACAACACCAATCTTCTGGTAATTTCTATCCATCTTCCGGTTCAGTTCACGAATGTCAAGACGGTTCTGTTTTACAACTTTTACTACGGATTCAAGATCTGTATAGCGTTCTTTCATGCTCTCTTCAAGAGTTTTACCGTCTTTTCCTTTCATAAACGTCTGATAGCTGCTTTTTAGCCTATTGTAGTTCATTGTAACATTTACAGTAAGGATAAACAACACAATAATCAAAATCAACATTAAGATAATAATGATTCCCGGATCAATCCCTATTGTACTTAAGATTTTGCTTTCCATAAGTTCTTATTCTTCCTTTCCTATTGTCATAATCATCTCGAACATACGTTCTAATTCTTTTTCTGAATAATACTCTATTTCTATTTTACCTTTTCCATTGCTTTTTGATGCAATACTGACCTTCGTTCCCATAACTTCTTTCATACGGTTTTCCAGATCTTTATAAACAAATTCATTCTCTACTGCTTTCTTTTCTTTTGGTTTTTTCGGATTCTTAATCTCCTTAACCAGCTTTTCTGTTTCACGTACACTTAATTTTTCATCGAAAATACGATTTGCAAGCTCATACTGTAATTTCTTATCGTCAATTGCCAGCAGCGCTCTTGCATGTCCTGTAGAAATCATCTCATCAATAATCATCTGCTGTACTTTATCATCCAGTTTCAGCAAGCGCATAGAGTTTGTTACAGCGGTACGACTTTTTGAAACTCGATCTGCGACTTCATCCTGTTTCAATTGAAATTCTTCGAGAAGTTTTTTAAATGCCATAGCTTCTTCGATTGGGTTCAGATTTTCTCTCTGAATATTTTCAATCAAACGAATTTCCACAATTTCCTGTTCACTGTATTCTTTTACTATTACAGGTACCTCTTTGATACCGGCCAACTTTGCTGCACGCCATCTTCTTTCGCCTGCAATAATCTCATAATAATCTTTAATTTTTCTGACAAGCAACGGCTGCAAAACCCCATGAAGTTTGATAGAATCAGCGAGCTCAAGTAATGCATCTTCCTCGAACTTCTTTCTCGGCTGCTCTCGGTTTGGTTCGATCATGCTGATTTTCATCATCTGAACGCCGTCTTTCATTTCTTCTTTTTTCTCTTCAGCTTTTTGTACCGTCTCTGTATTTTTCTTAGCCGGTTTATTATCCGGTATCAAACTATCAAGACCTTTTCCAAGACCTTTTTTCTTAACCGCCATCTCTCATTCGCCTCCTGCATTATTTTCCGTATTATTCTTTTTCCATCACCTCATCCGCCAGGCGCATATAACTGTCTGCACCTGCAGATTTTGGATCATATTTGTTAATCGGCATACCATAACTCGGTGCTTCTGCCAATCGAATATTGCGAGGAATAATTGTTTTATATATTGTCTGATCTAAGTTATCTTTTACATTTTCAACGACTTGCAACGAAAGATTAGTTCTTGCATCATACATTGTAAACACAACACCTTCTATTGTCAGTTGCGGGTTCAGACGATCACGAACCAACTCGACTGTATGAATCAGCTGGCTTAACCCTTCCAGCGCGTAATATTCACACTGAATAGGAACTAATACAGAATCTGCTGTAGTCATTGCATTAATTGTCAGCATACTCAAAGATGGTGGACAGTCAATTACTATATAATCATAGTCTTCTTTAATATTTGCAATCGCATTTCTTATAATATACTCTTTTTCATCTACATCAAGAAGCTCAATTTCCGCTCCGGACAAATCAATACTTGTTGGTATTATATCCAGATTTTCCAGAACATCCCTCACAATCACTTCATTAATTGATGATTTTCCTATAATCAAATCATACACTGTGTTTTCAACATTATTTTTATCAACACCTAATCCACTTGTCATATTCCCCTGCGGATCCATATCCACCGCCAGAACTTTCTGTCCTTTTTCCGCAAGGCATGCCGATAAGTTGATAGCTGTAGTTGTTTTTCCCACTCCACCTTTTTGGTTGGCAATAGCTATAACTCTTCCCATTTTTATCACCTTTCTATTTTGAGCTTCTTCTAGTATAGCATTTTTTATTTTACTTTTCTATAAATGTTTCACGTGAAACATAATTTTTCACTTTTTTATAATTGTTTCACGTGAAACATTTATATTTTTGTCTATTTATAATCTTAATGAATATTACCTGCTTACTATAATAATTAGACTGTCTTTAGAATATAACGTTTAAGACTGATCTCTTTGGCGGCACACAGCATAGAACAATTTACAAGCAACTTTTGATTCCGGTATCATATTATATCATTAAATTTTATTCGTATCTTTAATATTATCTTAATTTTGTCTTATACTGTTGTAATTGTTTTAAACATATCAATTTATTTATAAGCAAGTAAAGAAAATTAACGTCCTGATTTTATGATGATTTATTTATAATTACATATAATTTACAATTACATATTCTTTCTTCAAATTATAAAATTCATCGTCCCATATTGTATATGTTTCACGTGAAACATATTACTTATAATATTAGAATAATTTATGACTAACCAAAATAATTTTCTAACTGTCAACGTTATATTATTCTTGCAGCAATATTTATGAAATAATGTTTTCTTTCATTCTTTAAATTCTTGCAATAAATGTTTCACAACAACTATTCATTTATATATTACGATATTTTCCAAAAAGCATCTGTATCACTATGTTTCACGTGAAACATTTACTTTAATTTTAGCATGTGGTATTATTTATATTGTAGTATCAAACGTTTTCACTGATTCCATTAATCAGAAGATCAACATTTGATGTGACAATATATAAGCAAAAGGAGTAATACTCATGAGTTGGAAAAAGAAAGCTATTACTATATCTGCATTATCTGCATTGACAACATTTACTATACATTTGGCTAATAAAATAATTGATATTTCCGCGACTTCTGAAAATCACGAGCAAAACACAGCCGGTTCTTACTTTGATTGGAAATTTGGAAATATATATTATGAGAAATATGGCGAAGGTGAGCCTGTTCTTCTGATTCATGATTTTTCTGTCGGAAGTTCATCTTATGAATGGCACAGAATCATTGATAAACTGGCAAAAAGCCATCTTGTTTATACAATTGATCTGCTTGGATGCGGAAGATCCGAGAAACCATCCATCACTTATACTAATTATTTATATGTGCAATTAATCACAGACTTCATTAATCAAGTTATTGATTCACCTTGTGATGTCATAGCAACCGGTATTTCTGGATCATTCGCAATTGCAGCCGTACAGAACAACAAAAATCTTATAAATCGCATTATACTTGTAAATCCTGAAGATGTGAATAAATTAAATAAGATGCCATCAAAGAGAAGTAAATCTCTGACATGGTTTCTAAATATGCCTGTATTCGGCACTTATTTCTATAACATATTAGTAAAAAGGAGACTTATTACAGATAAATTCAAGAACGAATATTTCTATGATCATTACAAATTAAAAGAGGAATATATTAACAACTACTACGAAACAGCTCATCTGGACCACTCTTCATCCAAATATTTGCTATCCAGTCTGCTTGGCCATTATACAACTGTTAATGTCTATCATTGTATGAAATCGTTAACAAATAGTATTTTCATTATATCTGGAGACGAAGATTCCCGAAATGCTGATATTGCGTGCAAATATGAAAGTATTCTTCCATCTATCGAGATTATGAAAATAGAAGATACCAAACATCTTCCTCAATTAGAAAGACCTGATGCTTTCATTGAGCAATTAGCTGTAATACTTTCCTACGAAGATGAAACGACAATTTAGTATTATACAAAGTAAAGCAAAAAGATGAATGTGCCTGCCCCATGCGCTACGTACATTCATCTTTTTTATTATCCTATATTCTTTTTACACCAATGGCTCCTTCGATGGCAATCCTGCTTTTCTTGGATATTTCTTACCGGTATTCTTTACTTTCTTTATTTTCACAAAAGAACGACCGATATCTGTTCCCGGAAGTGCAAATTTTATAACATCACCCAGTGTACCTCCAAGTATACTTACTGCACGTTTCGATTGCTGTAATTCCTCTTCTATCTCGCCGGACTTATAGGATATAAAATATCCCCCTACCTTTACATAAGGCAAGCAGTATTCAGATAAAGTAGCAAGATTTGCTACTGCTCTGGACACGCACAGATCATACTGTTCTCTATATATTTCCTGCTTTGCAAAATCTTCAGCTCTTCCATGAATTGTTTCAATATTCTCCAATTCTAATGCTCCAATAACGTCATTCAGAAATTTTATTCTTTTATTTAGTGAGTCCAATAATGTCACTTTAAGGTGTGGAAACACAATTTTTAATGGAATCCCCGGAAATCCTGCTCCTGTCCCTATATCAATTACATTTTTAACTTTTTCTTCATCCAATGCCTTGATCAGAGATACACTATCCACAAAATGCTTTTCTACTACATCGTCATATTCCGTAATTGCAGTGAGATTCATTACTTTATTACGTTCGATCAACATATCATAATAAGTAAGAAATTGCTCTGTTTGCATATCACTTAACTGTATCCCTATTTCTTCCATTTTTTTATTTAATATTTCTTTATGCATATATATTACCTTTACTCTCAACTCTCATATACAATGTTTGAGATATTATCCCAAACTTATGATACATATATTTTTCTTTGGATGTTATTAATGTTATATATATTATATAGCATTAAACACTCTTTTAAACAACAGCAACCATGCTACTTATATACCCCTCCAAGGTATATTAACAGAACTGATATGTCTGCCGGAGATACTCCGGAAATTCTGGATGCCTGTCCGATTGATGCTGGTCTGTGTTCTTTCAGCTTCTGAATCGCCTCGATACGCAAACTGTTTACTTTATCATAATCAATATCATCCGGTATTTTCTTACGTTCCAGCTTCTTAAACTGCTCTACCTGTCGCATCTGTCTTGTAATATATCCAGCATACTTAATGCAAATATTAACCTGCTCTGCTACTTCTTCTGCAAGATTTTTCGGAAAATCCGGTCTTGCATTATCAATCGGCTTTAACATATCATATGTCAGCTCTGGTCTTCGGATCAGTTCCGCAATTGTGGAACCAGAAGAAAGTGGTGTACTTCCACATTCTTTTAATAATGTCTGTACTTTCTCATTTGCGCCGACATTTGCATGTTCTACACGTTCTATTTCGTTTTTAATCAACTCTTCTTTTTTCAGTAAACGCTGATATCTTTCTTCATTGATCAGACCGACTTCATAACCTTTTTTTGTTAACCTCTGATCTGCATTATCCTGACGAAGCAGTAATCTGTATTCTGCTCTCGATGTCATCATACGATATGGCTCATGACTTTCTTTTGTAACAATATCATCGATCAGCACACCAATATACGCCTCTGAACGGTCCAAAATCATTGGTTCTTTTCCTTGTAACATTCTCGATGCATTAATACCTGCAACAATTCCCTGTGCCGCTGCTTCTTCATATCCTGAACTTCCATTAAACTGTCCGGCACTGAACAGCCCATGAATATTTTTGAATTCAAGAGACGGTTTTAACTGTCTTCCGTCAATACAATCATATTCAATTGCATATGCATTTCGAACAATTTTCGCATTTTCAAGTCCCGGAACTGATCTGTACATCGCATATTGCACATCTTCTGGCAACGAACTGGACATTCCACCTACATACATCTCATTTGTTCCAAGTCCTTCCGGCTCGATAAATACCTGATGACGATTTTTATCGGCAAATTTTACAACCTTATCTTCAATTGAAGGACAATATCTTGGTCCTGTTCCCTCTATCATTCCCGAATATAGTGGTGAACGATCGAGATTTTCACGAATGATCCGATGAGTCTCTTCATTTGTATAAGTCAGCCAGCAGGATGCCTGATCAATCTGCACATCGTTCGGATTTGTTGTAAATGAAAACGGAACAATTCTCTCATCACCAAACTGCTCTTCCATTTTACTGAAATCAATGGAATTTTTGTCAATTCTCGCCGGTGTTCCCGTTTTAAAACGATACATCTTAATTCCAAGCTCTTTCAGACAATCCGTAAGATAATTTGCTGACTGTAATCCATTTGGTCCTGTACTCATGCTCACATCACCGTAAACACAGCGTGATTTCAAATAAGTTCCTGTACATAAAATAACAGCTTTGCACCGGTAAATCATCCCAGAATACAACTGAACTCCTGTCACTTCATCATTTTCAGTAAGAATATTCACAATCTCGGCCTGCTTAATCTCCAGATTCTCCTGATTTTCCAGAACCTGGCGCATTGTTTTGCTGTATTCATTCTTATCAGCCTGTGCACGCAGTGAATGTACTGCAGGTCCTTTGGATTTGTTTAGCATTTTGGACTGGATAAATGTCTGGTCAATGACTTTCCCCATCTCTCCACCGAGTGCATCCACCTCTTTTACAAGGTGTCCCTTAGAACTTCCTCCAATATTCGGATTGCACGGCATAAGTGCAATACTGTCTACACTGACAGTAAATACAATTGTACGAAAGCCAAGTCGTGCACACGCCAGAGCCGCCTCACACCCTGCATGACCGGCCCCGATCACTGCTACATCATATTGATCTTTATTTTCCCATACAGAATTTGCTGAATATTTCATTTACAAGATCCTCTCCTATTGTCTCGCCTGTGATACTGCCAAGTGATTCATATGCATCTAACAGATCAATGGAATAAAAATCTTCCGGCATTCCCATTTCAATACTTTCATTTACCTTCTGAAGTGATCTGTACGCTTCCTGAAGTGCTGTTTTCTGACGAACATTTGTAATATAAATCTCGTCATTAAATGTCAGTTTTCCATCATAGAACATGTCTTTTAAAATCTGCTCAAACTCCGCAATTCCACTCTTCTCTTTCGCAGAAACTTCAATGATCGGGTTATGATTTTCTGTCTCACTCGAATTTACAGGCTGTAATTCATTCACTTTATTTTCAATTACTTTTTTCGTAACTATCATATCTAAATCTGACTTATTTAGCAAGATAATTGCCTGTTTTCCCTGTATCATCTTCAGAATCTCGATATCATTTTCATCAAGTTCAGATGACGCGTCAATTACAAATAAAATCAGATCCGCATCTTTTGCATAATTGATTGCTTTATCTACGCCAATCTTCTCAACAATGTCTTCTGTATCACGGATTCCTGCAGTATCCATGATATTCAGAGAAATCCCCTGCAAATTAATATGTTCTTCCAGTACATCTCTTGTTGTGCCGGCAATATCCGTTACAATTGCTCTATCTTCCCCAAGAAATGCATTCATAAGCGATGATTTTCCGGCATTCGGTTTTCCCAAAATTACAGTGTTCACACCCTCTTTCAGAATTCTTCCATCATCACATGTGTCCAACAGATGTCTGATATCACCGAGCAGTTCGTCCACTGTTATTTTCAACTTTTCTCCATATCCATCCACACTGATATGTTCCGGATCATCTAACGCTGTTTCAATAAATGCAGTATGATAAATAATTTTCTGTCTGATATTTGAAATCTTCTCTTTTACATTTCCTTTCAACTGGCTAACAGAGCTTTTCAATGCATATTCATTCTGAGCAGTAATCAGATCTCCTACTGCCTCTGCCTGGGAAAGATCCATTTTTCCATTTAAAAATGCTCTTTTTGTAAATTCACCTGGTTCCGCCGGTCTTGCTCCATATTTGATCACTGTCTCTAGCACTTTTTTCACCACATACACACCGCCATGGCAGTTGATTTCCACAGTATCTTCTCCTGTATAAGTATGTGGACCACGCATCAGCATTACAAGGACTTCATCGATCACCTCGTCACCATCGCATATATAGCCATAATGAATGGTATGTGACATCTGCTCACTAAGCTTTTTATTCTTTTTTCCACGATAAATACGATCTGCAATTTCAACAGAATCTTCTCCTGTCATTCGTACAATACCGATTCCGGAATTACTCATAGCCGTTGAAATAGCAGCAATAGTGGTCTGCTCATTATAATTCATCGAATTCCTCCTAATAACATAAAATTGCATTTTTCGTTATATAAAAAATAGAGGTCATCAAAACCCCTATTTTTTCTTTCTTTATCTTCTTACCAATGTTACTACAACTCTTCTGTACGGTTCTTCACCTTCGCTATGTGTAGATACAGCAGAATCAGACTGAAGAGCAGAATGAATAATTCTTCTTTCATAAGGATTCATCGGCTCAAGAGAAACAGATCTTCTTGTTCTCTTTACTTTGCTTGCAATGTTCTTTGCAAGATTTTCTAATGTCTGTTTTCTTCTTCTTCTGTAATCTTCTGTATCGAGTTTTACTCTGACATAACCATCCTGCATTTTGTTTGCAACTCTGTTTGTAAGATACTGCAGGGAATCCAGTGTCTGTCCACGTTTTCCAATCAGAATACCCATATTCTTTCCGTCCATCGTGATGCTCAGAGCACCTTCTTCATCAATCTCTGCTTTCACTTCAACATCGTTCATATCCATTGCAGCGAGTACATCTTTTACAAATTTCACACATGCTTCTTTTGTTGCATCTTCAACAGGAGCAAGTTCAACTTCTCTCTTCGGAACTTCTTTTTTCACAAATTCCTTCTTTGGAGCCTCTTTTTTGAAATTATCTTTTTTCACATGCTCTTTTTTGTGGAATTCTTTTTTATGAAAATCTTTTTTCTCTTCTTTAAATTCTTTTACTTCTTTTTTAACAGGCTTTTCTTCTACTTCTTCAACAACCGGTTCCTCTACAGGTTCCTCTTGTTTTCTGCGCGCCTTTATTACTGCCTGCTTCATGCCGATTCCAAGAAATCCGGCACTTCCTTTCTCAATTACTTCGTAATCTAAATGATCACTTGTCACACCAAGCTGGATCAATGCTTCTGTAATCGCATCATCCAATGTTTTAGCTGATACAGTAATGTAACCGTCCATAATAGCGCCCCCTATTTGTCCTCATTGAATTTTCTAACCATATTGGCTTTCGCTGCAAGACTTCCTTCTTTTGCATTCGCTGCATTCTTTCTTGCTTTTTCAAGCTTTTTCTCTTTTTCAGCATCAGAAACACCCAGACTTGATTTCTCAGAAATGTTTTTCGTATTCATCTGAGCCATTGCATTGATCTTCTCTGCTTTCTCGCTTCTCTTTGCACGTTTCTTTTCTGCTTTTTCTTTATTCTTTTCTACCAGATCTTCAACAGACATCTTCTGCAGGTGTTTGTTGATAAATACCTGCTGTACACAACGTACTAACGCACTGATGATCCAGTAAATACCGATACCAGTCGGCAATGTAAATACCATGAATACAGAGAACAGAGGCATTGTCATATTCATTGTCTTCATAGTTCCTGCCATCGGATTATCTTTATCCATCTGCTGCTGTCCGGAAATTGCCTGGGACAGTTTCATACTTACATACTGTGTTCCGGCTGAAAGAAGCGGAAGCACGATTGCCGTAATCATGATCACAATTGCCGGCATTCCGTATGATCCACTGTTCTTCAGCATAGCAGCCGGAGATACGGTAAGATCCGGTATTGTGATAAATCTGTTTACTGCAGCCGGAGCTCCTTTGATTGCCGGTACATACTGCTGAATATTATAAATAACCGGATATAATGCAAACAGGAACGGCATCTGGATTAACAGCGGAAGGCATCCTCCCATCATGGAAGTTCCATATTTGTCATATACCTGCTGGATTTCTTCCTGCTGCTTCATCATAGAAGCCTGATCTTTTTTGTTTTTATACTTTTTCTGAATTTTCTGTACTTCCGGGTTGATCACAGCCATCATTTTAGATGATCTCTGCTGATTGATCGTCAATGGAAGCATACAAGTATATACCAGAATCGTATAGATGATAATTGATAATCCTACAAGCCCATTATCTGAGGGCAGAGCCTTATCTAAGAAGTCATAGATAAAACTCATTACTTTACCTAATAGCCAGCATAACTGTCCTACGAGCGGCCAGTTTGCTGCAGTCAGTAAACTTACAGTCATTCGTTCTTCCTCCATCGTAACTACATTTTTTATGGAACTGGATCAACGCCTCCCTTTGAAAATGGATTGCATCTCAATATTCTCCATAACGCAAGTCTTCCGCCTTTCCATGCTCCGTATTTTTCAATTGCTTCTTTTGCATAACAGGAGCAGGTCGGATAATATTTACAGGTCGATGATCCTTTGAGGTTCGATAAATATTTCTGATAGAATCTGATATATGCCAACAGAATTCTTTTCATAACACGCTACCTCATATATATAATTCATGAAGAGTTCCAAGATGGATCAATGCGCTCTCTATTTCTCGATATGTTTTTCCTTTCGCACCGGCTCTGGCAATTACAACCAGATCCCATCCACACTTGAAGTGCTCTTCTTGTAGTCGATAACTCTCTCTAATTAATCTCGTTATTCTATGACGTACTATACTATTTCCAACTTTTTTACTTACAGATATTCCCAATCTGTTTACATCTGAATGATTCTCTCGAATATACATGACCAGATATTTGTTTGCACAGGATTTTCCTTCCTTATATACTAAACGGAAATCCCTGTTTTTTTTTAATGATTCGGAATATTTCATTTTCATTTTCTCCTAATTTTGAGAGAAGAAAAGGCCACATATATGCGGCCTACGCTGATAATTTCTTTCTTCCTTTTGCTCTTCTTGCTGCAAGAACTTTTCTTCCGCCTGCAGTGCTCATTCTTGATCTGAAACCATGAACTTTAGCTCTTTGTCTCTTTTTTGGCTGGAATGTCATTTTCATTGATATCCACCTCCTTATATTTTTAAGGGTTATCCCTCAGTTTTCTATAGACATCATTTTTTATTATATTCATAAAATTCCTTTACGTCAAGCAAAACCTGCGAGTTTATAGACTTTTTCTTTGTATTTTAGTTAATGGGGATAAATATGCCGGTATTCCACATTTTTCACTTCGCCTTATATAAATAGGTAAGAACTTATTTATCATGGAATTATCCACTAAATGTGGAAAACTTTGTGGATTTCAGTGGATAACTTGTGGATTTTAACTTTTTTTTCCACAAATCGAACGCAAATATGCCGTTTTCAAGGGGGAAATTAGTTATCCACATTGATTAAACGTTGCCTAATCCCCCATTTTGATGTAAACTATAATAGAGTATATAGAAGATTAGGAGTTTTATAAAATGAACACAGTAGAGGAAAAATGGCCGCAAATAATAGAACATTTGCGCGTGGAACACGAATTATCCAATGTATCATTCTCGACATGGATTAAACCGCTGAAAGTATATGATGTCATCAACAACACTGTATTTATTATGGTAAATATGAATTCAAGTGTTGAATACATTGAAAAAAAATATCTTCTTCCTTTGAAGGTATGCATTGCTGAAATCACAGGAGAAGAATACGAAGTTTCTTTCATATCCGAAGATGATGACCGATTGAATGAAATACAGAATATGGCAGTTGAAGCAAGTCAAAAGAAACGTACGAAGTCCGTAGCCGAAAGAGCCGGGCTGAATCCTAAGTACACTTTTGACACTTTTGTTGTAGGCGGAAATAACAGTTTCGCCCATGCAGTTTCCGTTGCGGTAGCGGAATCGCCGGGACAGGTTTATAATCCTCTATTTCTCTACGGAGGTGTCGGACTGGGAAAGACTCATCTGATGCATTCCATTGCACATTTTATTTTAGATCAGAATCCAAAGAAAAAGATTTTATATGTAACAAGTGAGACATTTACGAATGAACTGATTGAATCATTAAAGAACGGTAAATCATCCGGCAACGAATCTTCTATGACAAAGTTCCGCGAAAAGTACCGGAATATTGATGTACTGTTAATCGATGACATCCAGTTTATTATTGGTAAAGAAAGTACGCAGGAAGAGTTTTTTCATACTTTTAATCATTTACATACTTCCGGAAAGCAGATCATTATCTCCAGTGACCGCCCGCCAAGGGATATCGAGACACTGGAAGCCAGACTGCGTTCCCGTTTTGAGATGGGTATGCTTGCAGATATTTCTTCTCCGGATTATGAGACACGTATGGCAATCCTTCAGAAGAAGATCGAACTGGACAAGCTTGAAAAATACAACATCCCATTAGATGTAATCCAGTACATTGCCACAAATATCAAGACAAATATCCGAGAACTGGAAGGTTCTCTTAATAAACTGATTGCTCTTTACAGACTGAATAATAATGAAGGAACGATTGACATATCTCTCGCTGCCGAAGCATTGAAAGATATTATTTCTTCTGATAATAACCGAGAAGTTACACCGGAACTCATACTGGATATTGTTGCAGAGCACTTCAATATCAGTATTGCTGATCTTAAGAGCAAAAAAAGAAACGCAGAAATTGCCAATCCTCGTCAGGTAGCGATGTATCTGATGCGTACGATGTCTACCAAAGAGCTTTCTTTAAAAGCAATTGGTGCTATTTTTGGTGGAAAGGACCATTCTACTATCAAATACGGTATTGAAAAGGTAGAATCCGAGATGGAGACCGACGAAACACTGGCAAATACTGTCAATATCATTAAGAAGAAGATCAATCCGGCTTAGTTTATGTGAATTATTATGTGGACTGGCTTGGGATAACTTTCATATAGTTGTGGATAATTATGGGATTATATGTGGATTTTTAACCAACGCGGTGGATAGAATTTTTTTATCCCAATGCAATCCCCATGAATTCTCATCGAAATCCACAGAGTTTTTAATTCCGGAAACGCCGATAAACAGAGGGCTTGAAGGGGTTTTCCCCTTTTCCACACCCCCTAAGGCGACGGATACGGAAGCATTTCATAGACATAATATATATTGCGCACCGCGAAAGGAGTTTTACACACATGAAAATTGTTTGCACGAAAAGTAATCTTGTAAAAGGGGTTAGCATTGTTTCAAAAGCGGTACCTTCAAAAACAACAATGTCAATCCTTGAATGTGTATTGATCGATGCTACAACAGATATTATCCGTCTGACTGCCAATGATATGGAACTTGGTATCCAGACAGACATAGAAGGTGAGATCATCGAAAGAGGTATGATCGCTATTGACGCGAAGTTTTTCTCCGAAATCGTAAGAAAACTTCCAGACAGTGATGTCATTATCGAAACAGACGAATCTTTACAGACTACGATTGTCTGCGAAAAAGCAAAATTTAATATTTCCGGTAAACCGGGCGATGAATTTTCTTATCTTCCAATCATCGAAAAAGACGAATCGATCGAAGTATCACAGTTTACGCTGAAAGAAGTAATCAGACAGACTATTTTCTCTATTGCTGATTCTGACAGTAATAAACTGATGACAGGAGAACTCTTTGAGATTAAGAATAATATGCTTCGGGTTGTATCTCTGGATGGGCACCGTATCTCCATCCGTAAGATTGCTCTGAATGCAGACGTTACAGACAAGAAACTTGTTGTTCCAGGTAAGACACTGATCGAGATCAGTAAGATTTTATCCGGAGAAGCTGAAAGCAAAGTAAATATTTCTTACACAAACAATCACATTGTATTTGAGTTTGATAATACAGTTGTTGTATCCAGACTTCTGGAGGGAGAATATTTTAAAATTGATCAGATGCTGTCCAGCGATTATGATACTAAGGTCAGAATTAACAAAAAAGAATTGTTAAACTGTATTGACCGTGCTACCCTTCTCGTCAAAGAAGGTGATAAGAAGCCAATTATCATCAATATTGGTGATGAGATCATGGAACTGAAGATCAAATCACAGATTGGCTCCATGAATGAAGAGATTATGATCAATAAAGAAGGTAAGGATCTGCTGATCGGATTCAATCCGAAGTTTCTGATTGATGCATTAAGAGTTATTGATGACGAGGAAGTAACACTTTATCTGATGAATGCGAAAGCTCCGTGCTTCATCAAGGATGACAATGAGACTTATATTTACCTGATTCTTCCGGTAAACTTTAATGCGGCTGGTTAAGAGGTGAAAAGATGGAAGTTATAAGACTGAGAGATGAATATATTAAACTCGGACAGGCACTGAAAGCTGCCGGTCTTGTTGAGTCCGGAGTGGAAGCAAAAGAAGTAATCACAGAAGGACTCGTAACAGTAAATGGAGAAACAGATACCAGACGCGGCAGAAAATTATATGCCGGGGATATGGTATTATTTGATGGAGAAGAGATAAGAATTGAAGATTGAGTCTTTAAAGCTTAAAAATTTCAGAAATTATGAGCTGTTATCTCTTGAATTTGACAAAGCAACAAACATCTTTTACGGTGATAATGCCCAGGGAAAGACGAATATCTTAGAGGCTGTCTATCTTTCTGGAACAACAAAATCCCACAGAGGAGCCAAAGACAAGGATCTGATTCGTTTTGAACAGAATGAGTCCCACATTGAGACAGTTGTAGAGAAGAACGGCATTAATTATCAGATCGACATGCATCTGAAGAAGAACAGTCCAAAAGGAATTGCGATCAATAAGATGCCGATCAGAAAAGCCAGTGAATTATTCGGAATTGTCAATATTGTATTTTTCTCGCCGGAAGATCTGAATATTATTAAAAATGGTCCCGGAGAGAGAAGAAGGTTTGTGGATCTGGAACTTTCTCAGCTGGATAAAGTATATCTGAGCAATCTTGCAAATTATAACAGAATTGTGAATCAGCGGAATCATCTGCTGAAAGAGGCGGCATACAACAGTGATGTACTGAAAACACTGGATATCTGGGACATGCAGCTTGTTCATTATGGCAATCTGATCATTCAGAGAAGGCAGGAATTTGTAGAACAGATGAATGAGATCATTTCCGGAATCCATAACAAACTGACCGGAGGAAAAGAATCCATCCGGATTTTATATGAGCCAAGCAATAGCTATCTGACGCTTGAGCAGGCGCTGAACAAGAACAAAGAAAAAGATTTGCGTATCAGAAGCACATCTGTAGGTCCGCACCGGGATGATATTGCATTTATGATCGGCGATATCGATATTCGTAAATACGGTTCCCAGGGACAGCAACGGACTGCGGCATTGTCCCTCAAATTATCAGAAATAGAGCTGGTAAAACAGTCGATTCATGATACGCCGGTTCTTTTACTGGATGATGTATTGTCTGAACTTGATAAACATAGGCAAAACTATTTACTGGATAGTATTCATGATATACAGACGCTCATTACCTGTACGGGGATGGATGAGTTTGTAAATCATCGATTTTCTATAAATAAAGTATTCCATGTCCAGAGCGGACAGGTAAAGAAAGAAAACTAGGAGGAATAGAATGAGTACAGAAAAAGTACAGCACGAATATGGTGCAGATGAAATCCAGATACTGGAAGGGCTAGAAGCTGTCAGAAAGCGTCCCGGAATGTATATCGGAAGTACATCATCGAGAGGTTTACATCATCTCGTATACGAGATTGTAGACAATGCCGTAGATGAGGCACTTGCAGGATTCTGTGACACGATTTTTGTGAGCATTAATAAAGATAATTCGATTACCGTTGTAGATAATGGACGTGGAATCCCTGTCGGAATTAATCATAAAGCGGGTCTTCCTGCAGTTGAAGTTGTATTTACCGTGCTGCATGCCGGTGGTAAATTCGGCGGTGGAGGATACAAAGTATCCGGTGGGCTTCATGGTGTAGGAGCTTCTGTCGTAAATGCGCTTTCCAACTGGCTGGAAGTTGAAATCTGTAAAGAAGGCAAGGTTTATAAACAGCGCTATGAGAAAGGAAAAGTCGTTCAGAAGCTGGAAGTGATCGGTTCCTGTGCTCCGGAAAAGACGGGAACAAAGGTTACATTTTTACCGGATGATACGATTTTTGAAGAGACTGTTTTCGAGTATGATATTTTAAAACAGCGTTTCCGCGAGATGGCATTTTTAACAGCCGGACTGAAGATTGTATTAAGAGATGAACGTCCGGAAGAAGAAACGATAGAACGGACATTCCACTACGAAGGTGGTATCCGCGAATTTGTAAAATATCTGAATAAGAGCAAGACTCCGCTGTATGAAGATATCATTTACTGCGAAGGAAATGTCAACAATGTATCTGTGGAAGTTGCAATGCAGCACAATGATTCTTACAGCGATAATACGTATGGATTTGTAAATAACATTACGACTCCGGAAGGAGGAACCCATGTAGTTGGTTTCCGTAATGCGCTTACAAAGACATTTAATGATTATGCAAGAAAGAATAAATTACTAAAAGACAGCGAGCCGAATCTGTCCGGCGAAGATATCCGTGAAGGACTGACTGCAATCATCAGTGTAAAAATCGAAGATCCGCAGTTTGAAGGACAGACAAAGCAGAAATTAGGTAACAGTGAAGCAAGAGGTGCCGTTGACAGTGTTGTAAGCAAACAGCTTGAGATTTATCTGGAGCAGAATCCATCTGTGGCAAAGATGACAGTCGAGAAATCTGTGATGGCGCAGCGTGCAAGAGAAGCAGCAAGAAAAGCAAGGGATCTTACGAGAAGAAAATCTGCTTTAGACGGTATGTCGCTTCCCGGTAAACTGGCTGACTGCTCAGACAAAGATCCGAAAAACTGTGAGATTTACATCGTAGAGGGAGACTCTGCCGGCGGTTCTGCAAAGACAGCGAGAGACCGTGCGACACAGGCAATCCTTCCACTGCGTGGTAAGATTCTGAATGTTGAGAAAGCAAGACTGGACAAGATTTATGGCAATGCCGAGATCAAGGCAATGATCACTGCATTTGGTACAGGTATCCATGATGATTTTGATATTTCAAAATTGCGTTATCACAAGATCATCATCATGACAGATGCCGATGTCGACGGTGCACATATCAGTACACTGCTTCTGACATTCCTGTATCGTTTTATGCCGGATCTGATCAAAGAAGGATATGTATATCTGGCGCAGCCGCCGCTTTATAAGCTGGAGAAGAACAAAAAAGTATGGTACGCATACAGCGATGAAGAATTAGACAGTATCCTGCAGGAAGTTGGACGAGACGGAAACAACAAGATTCAGCGTTACAAAGGTCTTGGAGAGATGGATGCAGAACAGCTCTGGGATACAACAATGGATCCGCAGCACAGAATACTTCTGAAAGTTAAGATGGATGAAGAGACAACAAGTGAACTGGATCTGACATTTACAACCCTGATGGGAGATAAAGTAGAGCCAAGACGTGAGTTTATCGAAGAAAATGCACAATACGTGAAGAATTTGGACGTGTAGGAAAGGAAAAGGATAAATGGAAGATAATATTTTTGACAAAGTCCATGAAGTGGATTTGAAAAAAACAATGGAAACATCTTACATTGACTATGCGATGAGCGTTATTGCTTCACGTGCACTTCCGGATGTAAGAGACGGTCTGAAACCGGTACAGAGAAGAATTTTATACTCTATGATCGAGCTGAACAACGGTCCGGATAAACCACACAGAAAATGTGCCCGTATCGTTGGTGATACCATGGGTAAATATCACCCGCACGGTGACAGTTCTATTTACGGAGCACTCGTTAATATGGCACAGGAGTGGTCTACCAGATATCCACTCGTAGACGGTCATGGAAACTTTGGTTCTGTAGACGGTGACGGTGCAGCCGCCATGCGATACACAGAGGCAAGATTAAGTAAGATTTCCATGGAACTGACAGCAGATATTAACAAGAATACCGTTGATTTTGCGCCGAACTTTGATGAGACAGAGAAGGAGCCGACAGTACTTCCGGCAAGATTTCCGAATCTTCTGGTAAATGGTACTTCCGGTATTGCGGTAGGTATGGCAACAAATATTCCGCCGCATAACCTGAAAGAAGTCATCAATGCAGTTGTTCAGATCATTGATGATCAGATCGAAGACAAAGAAGAGACAACGATTGAAGAGATCCTGAAAATCATCAAAGGACCGGATTTCCCGACAGGCGGTATGATCCTTGGAACAAGAGGAATCGAGGAAGCATATCGTACCGGTCGTGGCAAGATCCGTGTCAGAGCAATCACAGATATTGAAGCTATGCCAAATGGCAAGAGCCGTATTATTGTAACGGAACTTCCGTTTATGGTAAATAAAGCGAGACTGATTGAGAAAATAGCAGAGATGGTCAGAGATAAGAGAATCGATGGAATTACAGATCTGAGTGACCAGTCCAGCCGTGAAGGAATGAGAATTGTCATTGAACTCAGAAGAGATGTCAATGCAAATGTCATCCTGAATCAGTTATACAAACATACACAGTTACAGGATACTTTTGGTGTGATCATGCTGGCACTTGTCGGAAACCAGCCAAAAGTCATGAATCTTCTTGAGATGTTAAATCACTACCTGAATCATCAGGAAGAAGTAGTGACAAGACGTACACAGTATGAGTTAAACAAAGCAGAAGAAAGAGCACATATTTTAAAAGGACTGCTGATCGCACTTGATAATATCGATGAAGTAATCAATATCATCCGAGGCTCGCAGAATGTCCAGATCGCCAAAGCAGAGTTGATTGAACGGTTCGGACTTTCCGAAGTACAGGCACAGGCAATCGTAGATATGCGTCTGCGTGCGCTGACAGGTCTGGAAAGAGAGAAGATTGAAGCTGAATACAAAGAACTGATGGAGCAGATCAGCAGATTAAAAGCAATCCTTGCTGACAGAAAGTTACTTCTTGGCGTGATCAAAGAAGAGATTCTTGTTATCCGTGATAAATACGGTGATGAGAGAAGAACATCCATCGGATTTGATGAATTTGATATTTCCATGGAAGATCTGATTCCAAGAGAAGATGTTGTTATTACAATGACCAAATTAGGATATATTAAGAGAATGTCCAATGATACATTCAAAGCACAGAACCGTGGTGGTAAAGGTATCAAGGGAATGCAGACACTGGATGAAGATTATGTAGAAGAACTGTTTATGACGCATACACATCATTACATCATGTTCTTTACAAATACCGGAAGAGTTTACCGTCTGAAAGGATATGAAATCCCGGAAGCTTCCCGTACTTCAAGAGGAACTGCGATCATCAATCTGCTGCAGTTGATGCCGGGTGAGAAGATCAGTGCTGTCATTCCGATTGAGGAGTACAGAGAAGGTGAGTATCTGTTTATGGCTACGAAGAAAGGTCTTGTTAAGAAAACGCCTATTACAGATTATGCAAATGTAAGAAAGACAGGTCTTGCAGCAATCACTCTTCGTGAAGAAGATGAATTGATTGAAGTAAAATACACAGACAATAATCAGGATATCCTGCTTGTTACCAAGTATGGTCAGTGTATCCGTTTCAAAGAAACAGATGTCCGTTCTACCGGAAGAACATCTATGGGAGTACGCGGAATGAATCTTTCTGACAGAGATGAAGTCATCGGTATGCAGTTAGATTCCCAGGGAAGTGAGCTTCTGTTTGTATCTGAAAAAGGTATGGGAAAACGTACTGACATGGATGAATTTACACCACAGAACCGTGGCGGTAAAGGTGTGAAATGCTATAAGATCACAGAAAAGACAGGTAACGTAGTTGGCGTAAAAGCTGTCAACGAAGAAGATGAGATCATGATCATCAATACGGAAGGAATTATCATCCGTATGAAGTGTGAAGGAATTTCCGTACTTGGAAGAATTACATCCGGAGTGAAGCTCATCAATCTTAAAGATAAAGACATCGTTGCAAGTATTGCGAAAGTAAGAAAAGGCGACGAGGACGATTCTGAGGAGGAGCAGGAGAGCACTTCCGAATCTGAAGAAGCAGATGTAACAGAAAACGATACATCTGAAGAATAGAAATATTATATTGATTAAGTAAATAGAAAAACTGACGTATCTGCAGAAAGAATCTCAGGAAGATCTGAAGTACGTCAGTTTTATTTATTTTATTATGACTGCTGTCATATTCTGCAAAAATCCTCTGGAATCCGGATTCCACTACAGTGTTGTTATGGGACTTTGCCTCTTAATATTCCCTGATTGTCATAATAGTACATAAAATCTGTGAAAATAGAGTGAAAGGAAGAGAACATTTTATTTTCGTAGAATTTTTATCAATAATGATGTAAGATGAAAAGAGGAAAATAAAGGAGGTCGTTATTATGAATACGGATATTAATATGGAGCAATTACAGAAGGATGCAGTAGAGATTTTCAATCAGGGGTTCGCCTGTTCAGAATCGCTGATCTATGCTATCCGCAAGAATTTTGATCTGGATATGTCGGATGATGCAATTGCGATGAGCTCAGGATTTCCATGGGGACTTGGAGGAGGCGGCTGTATATGCGGAGCGCTTGCCGGAGCAACAATGATGATTGGGTATTTCTTTGGACGTACCACACCGGGAGATCCAAAGATCAACAAATGTTTTGCCCTGACAAATGAATTACATGATTTCTTCAAAGAATATTGCGGAGCAACCTGTTGTCGTGTACTTACAAAAGGAAAAGAGAAAAATTCTCCGGAACGTAAGGCACAGTGTACAGACTTTGTAGCAGCAACTGTAAAGAAAACAGCAGAAATTATTCTGCGAGAACTGGAAGCATAGATTCTGGAAAGATTAAAGTTACACTTTTTAGCAAAGATAAATTTAAGAAGCGAGTATAAAAAAGGCTTACCTGCAGAGGTAGGTCTTTTTTGTTGAATATAAAAATATAAAAAAGCTATTTACCAAAAATCCACCTTTTAAATATCGAAAAAAGATAAAAAAATATTGAAAAACAATAAATACATATTGAAAAACAATAAACAATATGTTATTTTATAGAAAATAAAATAAGAAGGAGCAATCTAATTATGAATACAAAGACAGTTAAATTTACAAAACATATTCTGGATGTAATGTTTGTAAGTGGAATTATTGTAATTCTGACATTGCCAATCAGTTTACGATATCTTGCAAAGTTCAAGATTGAGGTATTTATGAATCAGTATATACCAATGCTTATTATTTTCGGAATATCAGGAATCCTTGGAGTGACGATCATATATGAACTCCGCAGAATGATGAAAACCGTAATGGAAGAAGAGTGTTTTGTAACCGCTAATGTAACGAGCCTCAGACATATGGCAAGATTAAGTTTCGGAATTACAATTTTATGGATTATCAAACTTTATTTCAATCCGACACCGGCGGCACTTGTAATTATAATCGTTTTCTTTATTGCAGCTTTGTTCAGTCAGGTACTTGCCTGCGTATTTGACAAAGCAATTGCATACAAAGAAGAAAATGATTTTACGATTTAGGGGGTGTCACAATGGGAATTAAAGTACATTTGGATGTAATGATGGCACAAAAAGGAATCGGGCTTGTTGAACTGGCAAATAAAATTGACATTACGCCGGCAAATCTGTCTATTTTAAAAAACAATAAGGCCAAGGCAATTCGTTTCACAACATTAGAAGCTATCTGCAGAGAGCTCGACTGCCAGCCAGGAGATATTATCGAGTATACGAAGGAGTAATATGCGAAAGAAATTAATTTCGTCCATTTTAATTGTAATATTCTTTTTTGCTGTTCTATTGGGTATTTATAAAACAAATTACAATAGCATTATTAAGACATATGGCGGAGAAGTATCAGAAAGTTTCCCAGAGAAGATTCCATGTGCCGAAAACAAAAGTAAAGTGGACATATAGTTTTGTAAAGTGTAGTGGAACACAAGAAAAAGAATACGAATGGAATCATGGTTATGTATGTGGATGGGCGGCCAATGATGAAATTCATACAATTGTATATTTTTACGAAAATTGGTAATTAAGAATGTGGATATTGAAGGAGCGTTTAATATGAATCGATATATTGAAAAAATAAAAAAAGAATATCCGTTTTTTGCAGCATTAAGTTTATTATATGGGATTATTTTCACAGTATCATTGTATGAAAATATTTCTGGAATCACATTTCCAATATGCATCGGAATCACAATTTTTTTTATAAAAATCTTTTTAAAGAAACTGGGTCTGAAATTAAAAAAGGATTCCTGGATATACATAACAGGAATGTTGCTTTTAGGAATATCAACTGCATGTACGACATCGTACTTTTTTATATTTTTCAACTGGGTAGGAACAGCAATTTTATTAACCGTATTTATGCTGCATCAGTTTTATGATGATACAAGCTGGAATTTCGGCGGCTATCTGAAACGAATCATTTTACTTGGAATTGGAATGATCGAAAGTACGCCAGCCCTGTATGTTGGAGGAGTAAGATATCTAACAAGAGATCACACTGGAGAAGACAAAGCAAAAAAGAAAAATATGTTGATTGCAGTTTTAATTGGAATAGTAATTGCAGCATTGTTGCTTCTCATCATATTTCCGGTGCTGCTCAGTTCGGATGCAATATTTGCAGGAATATTTGGAAATGTATTAAAGCATATAAAAATAGGCATAGTACCTGGATATATCGTTTTATTTATAGCAGGTGTACATTTATGCTACACATTTTTCTACACAGCAAGCAAGAAAAATTTTTCGGAAACGGATAAAGAAAAGAAGAAAAATGGAAATACAGTAATTGCAATAACATTCACAGGAATCATCAGCGCAATTTATGTATTATATTGTATAATACAGATTTTTTATCTATTCATCGGAGTGCAAAAAGGTCTTCCGGCAAATACAACCTATGCGGAATATGCAAGAGGCGGCTTCTGGCAGTTATTGTTTGTCTGTGCACTTAATTTTATAATTGTTATATTATGCCTTTATATATTCAAAGAAAATAAAATTTTAAATATTATACTAACCATAGTCTGCAGTTGTACATTTATAATGCTCATTTCAGCGGCATACCGGATGTTACTTTATATCGGAGCTTATCATCTTACATTTTTAAGAATACTTGTATTATGGTCATTGCTGGTACTTGGGTTTGTTATGTGTGGCGTCGTGATTTCGATATATAAAAGAAACTTTCCTATGTTCCGCTATACAATGGTGATTGCATTTGGATTATATATTTTTTTGTCATTCAGCCAACCGGACTGGATGATTTCAAAATATAACATCACTCATATACAGGCAGAAAATAAAAAACTGAAATTTAATGATATAGCAGAGCTGACAGATATGTGGTCAGAAGATGCTGCCCCTGTATTAGCAGATCTGAAATCGGAAGATCTGGACAGTGAAGACATAGATAATGTAAAAGATGTACTGGCGGAATATTTCCGGGAAGTGAAAAAAGACCAAAGTGATCTAAATTTAAGAAATTGGAATTTAGGAAGATATAAAGCGAAAAAAGCAGTAGAAAACTTCCAAAAGGGGACGGGGATTTTTTAGAAAATCCCCGTCCCCTTTTGGACATGCACCTGGCACTTAAAAAAAACCCCGTCCCCTTTTTACTAACTTTACATTTTATCCACAAAACATTATACTAAAATAGATAATATTCCCCAACAGTGGGGAAACGAATAAGGAGAGGAGTTTACAATGAAAAGGATCATAATGATGGTATTTCGGAATCTGTTTCTAGTTCCTTATATGTGGATAAGATTGTGCTATCATGCATCACATGTGGATAAATACAAAGAAGAACAACATTACGAGTTACTAAAGTATATTACTCACAGAGCAAATAAAGGTGGAAACGTTACGATTGATGCATACGGTGTGGAAAATATTCCGGATGAAAATGGATTTATGTTCTTTCCGAATCATCAGGGGCTTTATGATGTATTGGCTATTCTGGATGTATGCCCGAAGCCATTTTCAGTTGTAGCTAAGAAGGAAATTGCGAACATTCAGTTTTTGAAACAAGTATTTGCCTGTATGAAAGCATATATGATAGATCGAGATGACATTAAGCAATCACTTCAGGTAATTATCAATGTAACAAATGAAGTAAAAAAGGGAAGAAACTATTTAATTTTCCCAGAAGGAACAAGATCTAAAAATGGAAATGAGCTTCTGGAGTTTAAAGGTGGAAGCTTTAAAGCTGCTACAAAAGCGAAATGCCCAATCGTTCCGGTAGCATTAATAGATTCATTTAAACCATTTGACACAAATACTACAAGTCAGGTAACAGTTCAGGTACATTTTCTGAAACCTCTTTATTATGAAGATTATAAAGATATGAATACAAAAGAAATAGCAGCGCTAGTCAGAGAAAGAATTCAGAATACAATTAGAGAAGCTGGATTTTAAATAGAAATAGTGCAACGTAAAGAAACTTGTTTTTCTACGAAGTGAAGAAAAAGAGTAGAAGTTGGTTTTACAAATGAGAAAGTAAAAAGGGCTTATTTAGTTTCACAAATACATAATTGAGAAAAAATAAAAAAATGAAAATACTATATTGACAATAAACATAAACTCTAGTATAATAATGCGTGCTGGAGAAATACTCAAGAGGCTGAAGAGGCGCCCCTGCTAAGGGTGTAGGTCGGGTGACCGGCGCGAGGGTTCAAATCCCTCTTTCTCCGTAAGAAAATCGCAATTCATTGAATTGCGATTTTTTGTTATGCGATGAGGAAAATACGCCATGCTTTTATGACAGCATTTGTCGACCGCTAATCAGCGAATAAAACTCGCAAAGTGTTTTCTATGGAAACAGGAAAAAACATATATGTAGATTCATTCTGCGCCATCTAATCAGAATAAGATTTTTAAAGTATATCTCATATGAAGTTGATTTGCATTAGAATTTAGAATTATTAATGTCAGGTTTACCGGTTTTATTATTTAACAGAGAAAGCATCATTAATTGTAATGGCAAATAAAATGAAAGCTATAGAAAATATAATATTATATGTATTATTATAAATAATCGAATGCAAAAAATTGTGTAACAAAAATATAATGTGAAAAGATATATAAAATAAGAAGTAAGAATGTAGAGTGTACAGTTATGATATGGGAATATAAAGACCTATATATAGTATAAAAGCATTAAATTAATACTTTGTGTAGCATTAGAAAAGAAAATGTAAAAAAGTGTAAAAAAAATTACTAAAACTATTGACATGTAATTGCGTAAATGGTATTATATCTAAGCTGACTCGCAAGAACAACGGTTCAAACGAATAGCAAAATAAATTTAAAAAGTTGTTGACAAACGCTTGAAGATGTGATAATCTAATATAGCTGTCGATGAGACAACAGATAAGAACCTTGATAATTAAACAATAGACAACAACCCTGAAAATTCTTAAGAGAATATTCAGAACGGACATTTTAGAATGTCAACCTTAAAACAGTAAAAGGGATAAGAAAGCTAGT